>JAWUVO010000026.1:0-27366 GCA_034112325.1 Bermanella sp.
GACTGTTTATTAACACTTTAATATTAAAATACTATCACTCTGTTGTTTATTTCTGCAGCTTATTTTGTTAATTAACAAATACTGTTCTAACTAGTATATATTGATGGCAATTAAAATTAAAAATTGAAACCTAATGAAAAAAAATAGTAAGGCGACTAAGCTAATTTCTTCTTCTGACTCTAATGAATCAGCTATCGTGGACGCCTCTCCAGTAATTGTAGGTATTGGCGCGTCGGCTGGAGGGCTAGAGGCATTAGAAGATTTTTTCTCTCATGTACGAACCCCTTGTAATATCGCTTTTGTTGTTATTCAGCACCTAGATCCTACTTATAAAGGTATTATGCCTGAGTTGTTGCAACGTGCTACAAAGATGGATGTCTTTCAAGCCGTCGATAATACTAAAGTAAAGCCAAACTGTGTTTATGTTATTCCACCAAATGAAAATTTGTCTATTACAGACGGCTCGTTATTTTTAGAGGGTCCCGTGAATGATCATAGTTTGCGCTTGCCTATAGATTATTTTTTTCAATCTCTGGCAGAAGATCAGCGCGAACGTGCAGTGACAGTAATACTGTCGGGTATGGGTTCTGATGGCACAGAAGGTTTGCGCAGTATTAAAGAAAATAATGGGCTTTCGCTTGTACAGTCTGTCGACTCCGCTAAATTTGATTCTATGCCTAGTAGTATAATTAACGAAGGGCTAGCAGATATAATAGCCCCTGCTGAAGAGTTACCAGATCATTTAATTGAGTTTTTAAAACACAGTGCGCCTATCACCGCAAATGATATTGAACAGAACTTGAAGTTTAAATCTAAGATTGCGTTAGAGCAGATCATCATTATATTACGTGACCGCACAGGAAACGATTTTACGCTCTACAAAAAAAATACTATATACCGTCGAATTGAGCGACGTATGGATCTTCATAGACTTAAAACGATAGAGCTTTATGCACGTTTTTTACGAGACAATACGCAGGAACAAGATCTACTGTTTAAAGAGCTATTAATTGGAGTAACCAATTTTTTTCGTGACAAAGAGGTTTGGGCGCAGCTCAAGTCAATATCTTTACCAAAGTTATTAAGTAACTATTCTCAAGGTAGAGAATTTAGAGCATGGGTTGTAGCCTGCTCTACAGGCGAGGAAGCGTACTCGCTAGCAATGACATTTTTAGATCTGCTAGATGAAATTAAGCCTAAAGGTCGTTTTAAGCTACAAATTTTTGCTACCGACCTCGATCAAGATGCTATAAATATTGCCCGTCGGGGTTACTACTCTGCAAGTATTGAGGCTGACATATCTGTACAGCAATTAGACCGCTATTTTATTAAAGAAGATCATGGTTATCGCGTTAAGAAGCGAGTAAGAGATATGATAATTTTTGCATGTCAAAATATTATCATCGATCCACCATTCACCAAGCTAGATATTATCACCTGTCGCAATTTACTTATTTATTTTGAGCCTAAGTTGCAAAAAAAGCTATTGCCACTGTTTCATTATTCACTTACGCCAAAGGGTATTTTACTACTAGGTAATGCTGAAACAATTGGTAGTTTTGGCTCATTGTTCAGGCCTATTAATGAAGGTGTACAAATATTCAATTCTGTCGATAATCCCTCTCAGCAGGTAGATGTAGACTTTCCTACAAGAGTATTTCCTATTGTATCTTTATTAGAAAATCAACCCGAGAGTCACAAAGAGATGAGTCCAAGTATTACCAACCTACAAACATTAGCAGATCAAGTACTATTACAAAGCTACTCTCCAGCTGCAGTATTAATTAATGCCGATGGCGATATTCTTTATATCAATGGTCGCACGGGCAAATATTTAGAGCCGGCAGCGGGTAAAGCTAATTGGAATATTTATGTGATGGTGCATGACGGACTTCAGCATCAGCTAGGCATTGCTATTAAAAAAGCGCTGGAGCAAGACGACCCAATTACTATTTCAAACTTGCCTGTAGATACCTACACCGTTAACTTAACCGTTGAATTAATTACTAAGCCCAGTGCCTTGTCTGGGTTATTACTGGTGGTCTTTACTGAGGTTGTGGTTCCAGTTAAACGGCCTCGTGCTAAGCGTGGGGTAGCTGCGCAAGAAGCTCATATGGAATTACAACAGGCACATGAGCAAATTCAGACTCTTCGTGAAAAAATGCAGTCATCGCAAGAAGAACTTAAGTCGGCTAACGAAGAGTTGCAGTCAATTAATGAAGAATTACAATCGACTAATGAAGAGCTGACTACTTCAAAAGAAGAAATGCAGTCAATGAATGAAGAGTTACAAACCGTTAACTCTGAGTTGCAATCTAAAGTAGATGACTTGTCTTGGGTTAACAACGATATGAAAAATTTGCTTGATAGTACTGAAATAGCAACCATATTTCTGGATAACAAGCTTAACGTTCGTCGGTTTACTACTCATGCTTCTTATCTGTTTAAATTAATTATAAGCGATGTGGGTCGGCCACTGACTGACGTTGCAACTAATTTACATTATTCAGACTTACAGAATAACGCTAGAAAAGTGTTAGATACGCTAGCATTCATAGAAGAAGAAGTGACTGCGTCTGATGATCGCTGGTTTAAAGTTCGCATAATGCCTTACCGCACGCAGGAAAATATGATTGGTGGCGTGGTTATTACCTTTCTTGATATTACTCAGTCTAAGCGACTAGAGGCTGAACTACGCGAGATAAGGTCGGTGTTATGAGTAAGTCGCCGATATCTTCTGAGTTATCTATGGTAGAGCTTCGGCAGCGCGCAGAAGCGCTATACAATAAAAAAATCAAGCATGATAAAGAAACTTTACCTTACAGTAAATTGAATACTGAAAGGATGCTCCATGAGCTACAAGTTCATAAGATTGAACTTGAAATGCAAAATCATGAAATCCAATTAGCACGTATCGCTGAAAGGAAATCTTCTTTACGTTATACCGCATTATTTGAGTTTGCACCCATTGGCTACTTCGTAATCGACTCGCACAGTATTATCACTGAACTTAATTTACGAGGTGCTAATTTACTAGGTATTAAGCGGCTTAACCTGGTGGGTAAATATTTCTCAAATTATATCTGTGTGCAAAGTAGAGATTTATTTAAGAATTTTTTGTCGACAATATTTAATGGCCAAGGCATACAGACCTGTGAGATTTTAGTGCAAGTTAATACGCAGATAAAATGGCTAAGCGTTGAAGCGAGTATGGACGATCATGGTAGCAACTGCCTTGCTGCGATGATTGATATAACTGAGCGTAAACGTTCTGAAGAAAAGCTGATACTCGCCTCTAGTGTTTTTACTCATGCTAGGGAGGGTATATTTATTACCAATGCAATTGGAACTATTATAGAGGTAAACGATGCATTTACCGACATAACTGGATATGGTCGCGGAGAGGCCATTGGTAAAAACCCACATATTTTTCAATCAGAAGGGGATTCTTCAGAATTTTATGGAGAGGTTTGGAATGTTTTATTAGACAAAGGTTTTTGGTCTGGAGAGATATGGAATCGCCGTAAAAATTTAGATGTATATCGTGAAATGCTGAGTATTAGTTCAGTCAAAAATGCCAGAGGCCAAATCAGTAACTATGTGGCCTTATTTACTGATATTACCTTAATAAAAGAACAGCAAAGCCAGTTAGAGCATATTGCCCACTATGACTTACTGACCAATTTACCCAATCGGGTATTATTGTCTGATCGAATATCTCAAGTTATGCTGCAATGTGCTCGTTACAAACATTCATTAGCCGTTGTATTTTTAGACTTAGATGGCTTTAAAGCGGTTAACGATACTCATGGTCACGATATGGGTGATGAACTGCTAATTGCACTCTCTCTTCGTATGAAAGAGGCACTACGTGAAGGTGATAGCTTAGCCCGGATTGGTGGCGATGAGTTTGTAGCGGTATTAGCCGACCTAGAAAATGTTGAAGATTATGAGCCTGTATTAGAACGTTTGTTATTGGCTGCGTCTGAGTCGATGATTGTAAATGATATTATTTTAAATGTCTCGGCGAGTATCGGTGTAACCATTTATCCGCAAGACAGTGCAGCCGCTGAGCAGCTTATACGTCACGCCGATCAAGCCATGTATGTGGCTAAAGAGTCGGGCAAAAATCGTTATCATTTATTTGATGTGGCCAAAGACGATGCCGTTAAAATAAAGCGAGAAAGCCTAGAGGCTATTCGTTTTGCATTAGATAACGATCAGTTTGTACTTCATTATCAACCTAAGGTAAATATGAGGACAGGCACAGTAATTGGGGTAGAATCGTTGATTCGCTGGCAGCACCCGCAGCGTGGATTGTTAAATCCAATCGAGTTTTTACCCATGGTTGAAAACCATGCCATGATGATTCAGATAGGTGATTGGGTTATTCATACCGCGCTAGGACAAATTAACCAATGGCAAAAAATGGACGTTAAGATTCCACTGGCTATTAGTGTCAATATTGCAGCCGTCCAATTACAAAAGCCTGAATTTGCAACAAGGCTAGCATCGTTGCTAGCCTCCCATCCAACGGTTAAGCCCCATTGGCTGCAGCTAGAAATACTAGAAACAAGCGCGTTAGAGGACGTGCATCATGCGTCGATTATCATGGATCAATGTTTGGCGCTGGGTGTAAGTTTTGCCTTGGATGATTTTGGTACTGGGTATTCATCCTTAACGTATTTTAGGCGACTACCAGCCCAAGTTATTAAAATTGATCAGAGCTTTGTACGAGACATGCTAAATGACAGCGAAGACCTTGCCATAGTTAAGGGAGTGATAGGTTTGGCTAAATCATTCAATCGCGAGGTAATTGCCGAAGGTGTTGAAACAATTGAACATGGAAGGGCTTTGTTGGAGCTGGGTTGTGATTTAGCTCAAGGCTACGGCATTGCTAGACCGATGCCGGCCCATGAGATTCCAATGTGGATTATTAACTGGAAGTCAGACGATAGCTGGAATATCCCCCCAATAATGGCATAAAAAAGGCCGCATAAATGCGACCAATTTCAGTACTTTTTTTTAGTACTACTTATTTTCGTTCTAGTGTTAACTATTTAATAAATAACATCTCTGCATATTTAGGTAATGGCCAAGCGCTGTCAGCTACCATTGTTTCTAGCAAGTCAGCATACTCTCTTACACTATCCATTAACGAACGAATATCGTTTGCACAGAACTGCATGTGATCTTCTACGGTTGCAAAGTCATGTTTAGCGATTGCAACTGACAGAAGGTCCACATCTTTCATCATCGCGTCTGTAGTAGTCGCGATTTTTTGTGCAAGGCCGTTATTAAGTGTCACACCAACACTTGATGCAGACGCGATAGTAGAAGTTAGCTCTGAAAGGTAGTTTGCGGCAGCAGGGTAAATTGACGTTGTTGCCATATCAATTACCAGCTTGGCTTCTACTTCGATCGATAACAAATACTGTTCTGAATATACTTCGTAGCGGCTAGCTAACTCGATAGGAGAAAGTACACCAGTTCTTTCAAACAGTTTGATAATAGACTCTTCTTTTAAAGCCGGTAAAGCATCTGCTGTGGTTGGAGTATTTCTTAGACCACGCTCTTCAACAGCCATTTTATGCCATTCTTCAGAATAGCCATCGCCGCCAAATACAACATTACTGTGCTCGTCCATTAATTCTTTAAGTACAGAAAGTACCGCAGTTGTTTTATCCATACCTGAGCTTAAAGCTGTTTCAAGCTTAGCTGCAATCCATTCTAGAGAATCTGCAAGCATAGTATTCATGGCTACTAATGGACCAGAAACAGATTGCGAAGAACCTACCGCTCGGAATTCAAAACGGTTGCCAGTAAATGCAAACGGAGAAGTACGGTTACGATCGCCCGGATCGCGGGTGAAAGAAAGAATTTGCGACAAGCCTGAATCCATCAAACCACCAGATTTAGATGGCTGTAAATCACCTGCTTGAATATCTTTAAATACTTTTTCAAGTTGATCGCCAAGATATACCGACAAAATAGCAGGAGGTGCTTCGTTTGCACCCAAGCGATGATCATTTGATGCTGTAGCAATAACCGCACGCAACAAAGGTCCATATAAATGCACACCGCGGATAACTGCGCCACAGAAAACAAGAAAGTTTAAGTTTTCTTCTGGAGAAGTACCTGGGTCTAATAAGTTACCTTGAGTAGAGTTACCTACTGACCAGTTAACGTGTTTACCAGAACCGTTAACACCAGCAAATGGCTTTTCATGCAGCAAGGCTAAAAAGCCGTGCTTTTTAGCCGTATTTTTAATCACAGTCATCATTAATTGCTGATGATCGGCTGCTACGTTAGCTGATTCATAATAAGGTGCAATTTCAAACTGACCAGGCGCTACTTCGTTGTGGTGAGTTTTTGCAGGAATGCCTAATTTGAATAGTTGATCTTCAAAGTCTTGCATGAATACTTGAACACGCTCTGGAATAGCACCAAAGTAGTGATCATCAAATTGCTGACCTTTAGCAGGTGAGGCACCAAATAATGTACGGCCAGCCAATAATAAATCAGGACGGCTATTTGCAAAGTTCTCATCAATTAAGAAATATTCTTGTTCAGCGCCGCAGCTTGAATTAAGAGTGGCTATTTTAGTTTCACCCATTAATGAAAGCACTTTATTTGCCGCTTTATCCATAGCGGTGTTCGAGCGCAACAACGGGATCTTTTTATCTAAAGCTTCGCCTGTCCATGACATAAATACACTAGGTATCATTAATGTAGCGCCGTTAGCTGTATTCATAATATAAGCAGGGCTAGTAGGATCCCATGCTGTATAGCCACGTGCTGCATTGGTCATGCGCAAGCTACCGTTAGGGAACGAAGAACCATCTGGCTCGCCCTTAATAAGTAGGCCGCCAGTAAAATCAGTAATGGCATTGCCATCTGAATTGGTAATAATAAAACCGTCATGTTTTTCGGCTGTGGTATTGGTCATTGGGTAAAAAATATGTGAAAAGAACTTAGCGCCTTTTTTCATAGCCCAGTCTTTCATAGCCGCAGCAACAACTTCAGCCGTTGTTTGGTCTAAGGGACAACCCGTTTGCACGGTTTCTTTCATGGCTTTAAAAGCGTTTTTTGATAATGCCTCCTCCATTGTGGCCAGATTGAACACATCGCAGGCCCAAATGCTGCTCAATGGCTTTGGCATTTCTACTGAAATTGGTTTAGCGTTAGTAATAGCGTTAATTGAAGCTAATCTTGATACGTTGCCACTCATTATATTTTTTCCCAAACAAAGTTATTAACTGGTTTTTGCGTACATTCTTGTAGTAAGCACGAGGTGTCCGTTTATGAAAAAATTCACCTATATGCCAATAGCAAAAATCAGCCCAACGGCAGTATATAATAATACATATATTCTAACCCATTGTTTTATATGATTTTTAAGATTTAGTTTGAATCTGACCTAGTCATTTGCTGTTAGAGCTCAGCACTAACGTGATGCGCGAGCTTTTAAAATAAATTTAGAGGCTCTGAAATGGTGCGCTGGCGGTTTGCGGCCAATGTTAAGGTTCAAATGGAATACCTTGATAATCAAATAACTTACCAGAATCTTCTAGCTGTAAAACGTTCATTACAGCGATCAAATGTTTTGCGGTATATTCAGGCGTTTGCAGTTGTGCTTCGGTTAACCCCCTTTGAAACGGTTCTGAAAGCGGTGTATCTGTGGTACCGGGTTGCAATCCCACTATGATAATTGGTTTACGTGAATTTTTACCTTCAATAGCAATATTTTTAATAAGCATGTGCAAGGCTGATTTGCTGGCGCGGTATGAATGCCAACCGCCTAAATGATTATCGCTGATACTGCCCACTCGTGCAGATAAAACACCTATTTTAATAGGGTGATTTCTTTCCACAATCCCAAGAAGTCTACTAACAAACAAGGCAGGTCCAACGGCATTTATATTATAGGAATGTAACATGTGCTCACGTTGCAGACTGCGATAGGTTTTTTCAGGTGTGATGGAATCTCCGTGCAGCCAACCAGATGCGATAAATAACCAGTCAATTTTTTTATTATCGGCCAGCGCTATAATAACCTCATCTATGCTGGAATCATCAGTTAGGTCAACTTCTAGGTCTAAAATATTACCACTAAGAGTGGGTAATTTATTTATATCCCGCGCCATTCTAATTAACTGAGCGTCAGGAAACTGCAGCATAATATTTTCACAGTAGGCCTTGCCAATTCCACCGCTGGCGGCTAACACAACTACACATGAAGGTTTTTCATTTGCCTGCTTACGGTTGCTCACAATAGACGACGATATAGGCAAAGGTAAGGTGTTTTTACGTTCTAATACAGTTAGCTTTTTATCAGGTTTAGCGTAGCTCAAGCTGGCAACTGTTTGCGTTGAATGATAAGTATCTAAGCTACTTACGGCCAGTGTTCCTGCTTTTTCAAGCGAGATAAAACCGTCGTCTGCAACAATTTCATCTGGTAATTCAATACTGACAATTTCGCCGATAATAAACTCGGTAGCATTAATATCTAAGCTATGGCGCTGACAAAATTTCATGCCAATTTTAATGTGACTCTCTTGCACAAATGGCGCGTTAAAATTACTTTCCCATTGCTCTGACAATCCAACTTCCTTGAACTCAGATATATCTTCGGGATAGCGTGCAGAAGTTTGATGCGCCTGCTGATGAATGTCTAAATTTACATGATTAAGGGTATAAACACCGGTATCTAATATGTTTTTTAAAGTACCGCGAGAAGCGCTATCAGGACGCATAATCATAGCCAGTAGTGGTGGATTGGCACCCAGGTGCACTACTGAAGATACAATGGCTAAATTACTTTGCTGTGCAGCGTTTGCCGTACCCACTAAATTTGCGCTTTTAAACCCTGAAAGTGAATTAATAAAAAGCGCTTTTTGGCGGTTATCTAATGCAGAAATATCTTCTTTTGTCAGTTTCATTATATCGCTAGTCAATTAGTGGTTAGGGTAAGTTGTTAGATAAGTTTATATTAGTCGAAACAATCAACTATGCTGGCATGATTTTATACAATACTCATATATAATAAAGCAATGAAATCCACATCAACAGAATCCACAGTAATATGCCTAGCCTTAATTTAGCTGTAATTGATGTTGAAGATAGTAGTCATTTTTATCAGAGATACTGACAAAAAATAGATTTTACAACACAAATGGATAGAAAATGATTTTTGATACAACAGAATTACCCAGTCAAGAAAACTATCGATTGCTTAATGGCGGTGTAACGCCAAGGCCAATTGCATGGATAAGTACTCGATCACAAAACAATGTAGATAATTTAGCGCCTTATTCATTTTTTACCGTTGCTAGTTGTAATCCTCCAGTACTTCTTTATACCCAAGTTACTCAAAGAAGTGGTATAGATAAAGATACATTGCAAAACTTACTTGATACTGGCGAGTGCGTTGTCAATATTGTTAATTCAGCGTTATTAAAAAAAATGAATCTGACCAGTGCAAGTTTAACAGCCGAGGAGAGTGAATTCGATTTTGCTCAGGTTAAGAGCTGTGAATCACATAAAGTTAAGCCTCGTTCTGTGGCCGAATCGCCAATTCGTTACGAGTGTACTCTTAGAGAAATAATCTCTATTAGCGATTTACCTTCTGGTGGATCCGTAGTTTTGTTAGATGTGAAATGTGTATATGTAAATGATGCTGTGTATCAAGATGGTAATATTAATCAGCCATTACTAGATACGGTTGGCAAAATGGGCGCCGATTATTTTACATTTACAGCAGATACTATAAAGCTAGATCGCCCATAAATGTATTTTTATGCAACTGTATATAAGGTAATAAAAACGGAGACTAAAAACATTGAACCAACTAACTGAAAAATCTATAGGATGCCCTTACTGCGGCGAGACGATTGAGGTACTAATTGATTCTTCTGACCTAGATCAGCAGTATATTGAAGATTGCCAAGTATGCTGTAAGCCGATAAATTTTATAGTATCTGAAAATTTTGATGGCGAAATTCATGTAAATGTTTTTAGTGAAGATGACAGTTTTTTCTGATAAAGATATTGCCCCTTGGGTGGTAAAAGTTGGTTAAACTCAATCTATAGGGTCTGTAGGTAATTTAGCTACTAATTAAGCTTATATTTAAGCCTATATTTAAATCAAAAAAGTATGGTTGCTTTATTTTCTGGGTAATACATTATACTCAATTATTCCCACCCCCTTAATGCGCTATCAATAGGGGCTGCCCTACCTTTTTGAGCATCTAGTTATATGAAAACCTTTGAATGTACCTGCGGAGTTAATCAAATCTTGTTTTTTGAGAGCAATATTTGTGGTTCGTGCGGTAAAGTAGTTGGCGTAGATGATGCTTTTGATAAAGTTGAGCCATACGATCTAGACCTAGAAACAGGCCAGTATTTTAAGGCCGCGTCTCCCAGAACCCGCTATCAGAAGTGTGATAACCATGCAGATTACAACACCTGTAATGGCATGGTTAATTTAAACACATTCAAACCTTCTAAAAACGAGGGTGAAGTACTGTGCTTTGCCTGTCGTTTTAATGAGGTTATTCCAGATCTTAGTATTGAAGAGCACATTCCATTATGGCGAAAAATGGAGTCTGCTAAACGTCGTGCTTTGTACACTCTAAAAGCGTTTTCATTGCCATTAGAGAACATTGAGCAGAACCCTGAGGGTGGCTTGAGTTTTGACTTTACCACCGACCGTGATGTGAATGATCACTTTGCGAGTAAGCTGCACAATCAGAAAGCGGTATTTACAGGACATGACAGCGGCCATATAACCATTAACTTAGCCGAAGCGGATGAAGTTGCTCGCTCTCATACAAAACATGCTATGGGAGAGCGTTATCGAACGTTGTTAGGACATTTTCGTCATGAGTTGGGGCATTATTATTTTGATAAGCTAATATTGGGTTCAGCTAAAAAACACGCTTTATGCAAGCAGTATTTTGGTGATGACGAATTAGACTATCAAGAAGCGCTTAATACCCACTATGAAAATGGCGCACCCCAAAATTGGCGTACAGAATATATTAGTGAATACGCCACTATGCATCCCTATGAAGACTGGGCAGAGACATGGTCACATTACATGCATATTATGGATACCTTAGAGACTGCAAAAAACTTTTCTATAACGGGTTCTATCAAGGGAAGTGCAGAGGAAACTGAAGAAGTGGAAGATTTACAATTACCCCAAGAGACATACTTTTTCTCTTCACAAACATCAATTACGAATATCTTAGATACATGGACAGATTTCTCGGTGATTCTAAATTCACTTAATCGCAGTATGGGAATGAGCGATGCTTATCCATTTGTCATTACCGAGCCGGTGCGTACTAAACTATCGTTTATTCACCATGCCATTCATGACCGATTAAATCGAATGCCTAAACTGTCAGAAGAAATTAATGAAGGTTAATGGAACACAGAGCAAATGAATGATACGACAGATTTTCAAGGTGTCTTTGTTGAGATTGCCTCTGAATTTGAAGATATGGATGACTTGGGTGCAGTGGCTACTTATATTCCAGAGCTAAGTAAGGTCGATCCAGCAAAGCTGGGTATTCATCTTACAACTGTAGAAAAACAAGACTATTCATTTGGCGATTCCAACGAACCTTTTTCGATTCAAAGTATTGCTAAGGTATTATCATTGACTCTTGCTTTAAAGATAATGGGCGGAGATTTGTGGCGTCGCGTAGGTGTGGAGCCGTCAGGCTCGGCGTTTAATTCCTTAGTGCAGTTAGAATATGAAAAAGGTATTCCTCGTAATCCATTTATCAATGCTGGAGCCATTGTTGTTTGTGATATTTTAGTTTCTTGTTTAGTTAATCCTAAAAAAGAATTACTGGAATTTATCAGGAAATCGTCAGGTTTAAACACCGTTGGATATTGCTCTGGAATTGCTAATTCAGAGAAAAAGACAGGTTATAGGAATTACGCTTTAATTAATTTAATGAAAGATTTTGGTAATATACATAATGGTGTAGATGAAGTTTTAGATTTATATTTTCATCTTTGTTCTATTGAAATGACCTGTAAACAAGTTAGTCAAACGTTTTTATTTCTAGCTTCAGGTGGTATTAACCCAATTACTAATCAAACTATTATTAGCCCAGAAAGAACTAAAAGAATAAACTCGGTTATGCAAATGTGCGGGTTTTATGACGAAGCGGGAGAATTTGCATTTAGAACAGGCTTACCTGGTAAAAGCGGTGTCGGAGGAGGGATTGTTGCAGTTCACCCAGGTCGATATTGTATTGTTGTCTGGAGTCCAAAGCTTAATAAAAACGGCAACTCTTACAAAGGTATGAAGGTACTTGAAGCATTTACCAGCAAAACACAGTCGTCTATCTTTTAGCCGTTTGGAAAGGCCACGTTTAAACGATTAATTGTTAAATATGGGCCGTAACTCAATCCGAATAGATAAACTGTTCGTGTTAATTTTACATAAACCTAATAACTCTATGACGACTATTGTTCAGCTGAGTCTTTTAAAGCTTCTATTTGGAGTCTAACGGCTTCAGCTTCAGTTGAAATCTCTGAATATAGTTTTATATCGCCGTTACGTTGAGCCAGCATAGCTTGCTCGAGTTTGGCCATATATTCTTTTTGCAATTTCTTAGCGGGGTCTTTTTTGAATATAGAAAACACAATCGATACCTTAAAGTTTGTTATAATTACTATACGCTATGGACTTGATTTTGGTTTAGATTATTTACCCCCATATAAGGAATACCAAACCTAATGAATGTTTTATCAAATATTTTTAAAATAAGCACTTTTATCGCGTTAATCGGCTGGATTATACTAGCGGTATTACCTACATGGGCTTTAGGGAAGAGCATTGTAGTAAGTATAGTCGTGGCGCTGTTATGCTTTGTTTATGTTTATTTAGTTTTTCTTGGACGTAAACATGACGAGCTAGGACACAGGGTTAAAGGTGGCTTTTTTTCATTAAAAGGGATTGTAAACCTCTTTAAAACTCCTCGAATAGTACTCGCTGGTTGGATACATTACCTCGCTTTTGATCTAATGGTTGCTCTTTATATTGTTACAGATGCCGCACACTACGACATATCGCATTGGTTGCTATTACCATGCCTGTTTATGACTTTAATGTTTGGCCCTGCTGGGCTATTACTATATCTGTTATTACGCTTTGCTATAACGCAAAATTATTTCCCAGCCCTTGTTTAGATGTAATGCTGAGTTCACATACAGGCAGTTAGCCTTAGGTTTTTATAATGATTGATTTTTTAGCTACTTTTATCATCTTTTTTGCTGTTATAGACCCAATTGGTACGGTGCCTGTATTCATTGCAGTGACTTCACATTTCGATGAAAAGGCCAGGAATAAAATTGCGTTAATTGCTATTTTAGTGGCGGCTGTAATATTGATGTTTTTTGTCTTGGCTGGAGAGTTTATTCTGACAGCCATGTCTATTCCGTTGCCAGCCTTTCAGGTTGCCGGTGGCATTGTATTATTCTTATTTGCTTTGACTATGATTTTTGGTGAAAGTAAGCCAGATGAAGAGATAAAGCTTGCACATGATCATCATGAAACAGCTGTTTTCCCTCTTGCGGTCCCATCAATTGCTGGTCCTGGTGCCATGCTGGCTGCAGTTTTAATGACTGAGAAGCATCGTTTTAGTTTTTGGGAGCAAGCCCAGACAGCTTCTATGATTCTTGCGGTTTTATTTATCGTATATTTGTTAATGATTATGTCAGGCCCAATTAATAAGTTAATAGGGGCAAGTGGCGCAAGTGTAGTGAGTCGGGTGATGGGACTAATTTTAGCGTCAGTAGCTACGTCAAATACCTTGTCTGGTATTAAGTTGTATTTTGTTCTTTAATTAAAATCAAAGCTACCCTGGATATCGGCAGCTGTTGTTACCATTTAGCATAATGGTCTTCACAAAAACCAGTAGCGCCATTTATGTCATGCTGGTTACCATTTTGATCTTTTACAGTACCGTAAAAACGACCAAATAATTGAGTGAAGTTGCTAGCTATAAAGCCCGCATTTATTTTTTCTTTACGTTCTCCTTCAGGCTCAAATCTTAAATTGATGTGGCCGTCGCTGCTGATAATAATCCAATTGTTTGAGCGCTTATCACGATCAAAAATAAACTCGGCGCGATCAAGTTTAATAAGTGTGTCGTCAATCCATAAGCCATTTTCGGTATACGTGGTTTCATTAACACCGGCGGCTAGGTTAAAGCCAATTTTTGTACCGTCTTCAGTTTTGCAACTTAAGCTACTCCATAACCAAAAAGTTTCTCGGCGCATATAGCCACAAGACCAATCTACACTGGCTAAAAGATCTTTTGAGTTAATCTTATTGCCTTGCCAATTAATATCACCAGTAAAGTTAAGCGCGGTTGTTTTTTGTGTGAATACCCAACCGCTATATCCTGCGCGACAGCAAACAGCTAGTGGATTGTAGTTAGTTGACTCATCGATTGTCACGTCTACATTAAGAGCTGTGCCTATATCTAATTTTACTCTACGGGCGCCATTATTTGCAGATATAGATATTTTGTTATTACCGGAGCTAAATGACCATTTACCATTATTAGGTTGATTGCTAGTAGTTACGCCAAAACTAAATGGTTTTAACCACGAATATTGTTTAAACGTTTTACTGCTAGGTTGATAGACATAAACAAAGCAGTTGCTTACCCATTTAAGACTAACAATGGCAACACCTAGAATAAAATCGTCGCCGGTTAAACCAATAAACTGAAACTGATTAACTCCCATTTTTTTACGCAAACCGGTAATAGGTTTATCCATAACATTGCGTAAATCATAATCCTTGAAATTGATAGTGGCTGGAGGGTTATCAAATACCCCAAAGTTAACTTGGCCATTGGCTTTAATTAGCTTATCCATCATGGGCGCCTGTTATATGTTATTCGATTTATTATGATTATTTTATCAGTTTAGTTACAACCCGATAGGGCGATTAAAGTCAGTCAGGGGGGTAAATTATGACAAATTGATTGTTTTTAGCTGTATTTAATCAGTTTATGTATTTGACGGTTGAATCAGGCATTCCGTATGAGGTTAAATGAGGGCAGCCTAGCCTTTAAAAATTATAAATATAAAAATATTACGCGCTAACGGCGCGGCGGGAATTTCAATGAGCCATCAAAAGATTCATAAAGTGACACCTGAATGGGCACAAAATGCTTATTTAGATAACCACCAGTATATAAAAATGTACAACGACTCAGTAGGTAATCCTGAAGCGTTTTGGGGCGAGCAGGGCAAGCGCCTAGACTGGTTTACCCCGTACACCAAAGTAAAAGACGTTAGCTTTGCCGAAGAAGACCTACACATTAAATGGTTTTACGATGGCGTATTAAACGTTTGTCATAATTGTGTCGACCGTCATTTACCCGAAAAAGCCAATCAAAACGCCATAATTTGGGAGGGCGATGACCCAGCGGATGACAAAACCCTAACTTATCAGCAATTACATTTAGCGGTTAGTCGGTTTGCTAACGTACTAAAAGACATGGGTGTGCAAAAAGGCGATGTAGTGACGCTTTATATGCCAATGATTGTAGAAGCCTCTTTGGCCATGTTGGCATGTACACGTATTGGTGCTATTCACTCGGTAGTGTTTGGAGGTTTCAGTCCTGACGCGCTAGCTGGAAGAGTAGAGGGTTGCAACAGCAAGTGGATCATAACAGCTGACGAAGGAGTACGAGCAGGCAAGATCGTGCCTTTAAAAGCATGCGTAGACGATGCACTAACTCGCGCTGGAGCTGAGTGTGTTGAAAAGGTTTTGGTAATTAAGCGCACAGGCAACAACGTGGGTTGGACCGAAGGGCGTGATGTTGATTACGGGCAAGCACTTAAATTAGTTGATGATATTTGCCCTTGTGAACCGATGAATGCAGAAGACCCATTATTTATTTTGTATACGTCTGGCTCTACAGGCAAGCCAAAAGGGGTGCTGCATACCACTGGGGGCTACTTAGTTTATGCGTCTTTTACGCATCAATATGTATTTGATTATAAACCCGGTGATGTTTACTGGTGTACGGCTGATGTGGGCTGGATTACGGGCCACAGTTATATGATTTATGGCCCATTAGCGAATGGTGGCACCACTGTTTTATTTGAAGGTGTGCCAAATTATCCTGCAGTAAATCGCATGGCGCAAATAGTTGATAAGCATCAAGTTAATACATTATACACGGCTCCTACTGCTATTCGCGCGCTAATGGCCCATGGTGATAAAGCCATTGAAGGCACAAAGCGTAACAGTTTGCGTTTATTAGGCAGCGTCGGCGAACCCATTAATCCAGAAGCATGGGAATGGTATTACAAAACAATTGGCAACAGCCGCTGTCCGGTTGTTGATACGTGGTGGCAAACGGAAACTGGCGGTATTTTAATTAGCCCGCTGCCAGGAGCCACCGATTTAAAACCGGGGTCGGCTACGCGTCCTATGCCGGGTATTCAGCCAGCTATTGTTGATAACGACGGCAACATATTAGAAGGTGTAGCAGAGGGTTCATTGGTAATGACTGACAGCTGGCCTGGTCAAATGCGCAGTGTTTATGGAGACCATAAGCGTTTTATTGAAACCTATTTTAAAACCTTTCCTGGCACTTACTTCTCTGGTGACGGAGTGCGTCGTGACGAAGACGGTTACTACTGGATTACAGGTCGGGTAGATGACGTGCTGAATGTATCGGGTCACCGCATGGGCACCGCCGAAATAGAAAGTTCGCTAGTGGCGCACAATAAAGTAGCTGAGGCGGCAGTGGTGGGCTATCCGCACGATATAAAAGGCCAAGGCATTTATGTGTATGTGATTTTAAATGTGGGCGTAGAAGCAAGTGAAGCGCTGCAGAAAGAGCTCAAACAATGGGTGCGTAGCGACATAGGCGCAATTGCCACCCCCGATATAGTGCAGTTAACCATCGGCTTACCCAAAACTCGCAGTGGTAAGATTATGCGCCGTATACTGCGCAAAATAGCGGCTGAAGAGTTTGATACGCTAGGAGATACCTCAACGCTGGCGGACCCAGCCGTGGTTGATCAATTAATAGCGGGTCATAAAAAGTTAGTAGGCTGAAACTAGATTTTGTCTTTATGCGAATGCGCCTTTTGTCTCTCTTGTGAAGGCGCCTTTTGCATTAATCAAACTTAGGCAGTGACCAATATTTATTCACCGCCAGTATACGAATGACAAAGCACACGCCAATCGACACACATTCAGCAACTCCGGTTGGTAATTCAAGCGCCCAAAGAGAGGTGTAGGTTAGTCCCCCTATTATGGCGGCGGTGGCATATATCTCTTTTTGTAAAACTAGCGGTATTTCGTTAATGATTAAATCGCGAATCATACCGCCAAACGTCCCCGTGGCTACCCCTAAAAATACGGCAATAATGGGTGCCATTCCTGCGTTAAGTGCAACTTTGCAGCCAATCACATTAAACAGCGCTAAGCCAAAAGCATCTGACCATACCAACCAGCGGCCCGGCGCGGTTATTCTTGAAATAACTGGTGTTGCCAGTAAGCAGGTAATCACAATTACCCACATATAGGTGGCATCGCGCATCCAGAATACGGGTGTGTTACCCAGCGTAATATCTCTGAATGTACCGCCGCCAATGGCAGTTACCGTGGCAAGTACCATACCGCCATACCAGTCTAGTTTTTTGTCCTTTGCGGCCAGTAAACCAGTAAGGGCAAAGATAGCGGTTCCAAATAGGTCAAACCAATAAATCATGTGAAAATCTCAAGCATTTTAATAGGGCTATTTTATCAAATAGTGTAACAAGCAATGACAGCTGTAAGCATCATAAATACTTATTTTTAAGATAAATTAAAAATCATTAGTACTTTTTGCCGACCTGAAATTACCAATAGTAAAGCTAACCACAAGTGCCGTTAATATGTGGCCTAGTGAGCTGGCTAGTATCTATACACGCCAGTAAATTCAAGCACATACAGGGTATTTGATAATCTTTTAGTGTCTATGGAAACATAGTCAAGCGACAATGAAATGTGTACACTAGCGGGCTAATTATCTTTAAATTACTAATTTAGGGATGTAATTGTTGGTATTTGTACAGGATTTAGGGCCGCATGAGCTTTAAAGCACCAGAAAGTTTATCGGAGCAAATCGCGCAACACATTGGCGATCAGATTATTACCGGTAAGTTAAAGTCCAAAGAACGGATTCAAGAACTAAAAGTGGCCACAGACCTAGAAGTGAGCCGTGGTAGCGTTCGTGAAGCGTTGCTTATTTTAGAAAGCCGACACTTAATCGATATTTTGCCACGTCGCGGTGCAATGGTTGCCGAGATAAATAAGCAAAAGGTTACCGCTCTTTATGAAACGTATATTACGTTACTAATATCGCTAGCATCAAAGGTGTCTCAAGTTTGGCAGCCAGGCCAATTAGACCCTTTAATTGAACAATTACAAAAGATCAGATCTACAGCCAATAGCAACGACCCAGATGCGGCTAAAAAAGTTGTTAATGCAGGTTTCGATCTCATGCGTATGACATACCCAATAGTGGATAACCCGTACCTAGAAAGTATTTTAGAAGATTTACAACCCGCCATTCATCGTGCCTATCATATGGCTTTAATGGCTGACCCAACAGCACTTGCTTACAGCTTAACGTTTTTTGGTAAATTACTTGAAGGCGTGGTTAAGCGTGACGTAACTGTGATAGAAAAGGCCATGGGCGAATATGGCGATCATTTATTAAGCATCATGATGGATGCCCTAGACAGCTAATAATAAAAGGGGCGTAACATGCGACTTAAGTCGATTAAGTTGGCAGGATTTAAATCCTTTGTCGACCCAACAAAAATTCCATTCCCTACAAACTTAACTTGTATTGTAGGTCCAAACGGCTGTGGCAAATCAAATACCATTGATGCTGTGCGCTGGGTTATGGGTGAAAGCTCGGCCAAAAATCTGCGTGGTGACTCCATGACAGATGTTATCTTTAATGGCTCTACTGGCCGTAAACCAGTAGGGCAAGCCAGTATCGAACTAGTATTCGATAACTCTGAAGGTAAATTAAAAGGCGAGTACGCCCAGTACAACGAAATTTCTCTAAAGCGTAAAGTTACCCGCGACGGCCAATCTATTTATTACCTTAACGGTACTAAATGCCGCCGCCGCGATGTTACCGATTTGTTTTTAGGCACGGGTTTAGGCCCTAGAAGTTATGCCATTATTGAACAGGGCATGATCTCAAAGCTAATTGAATCAAAACCAGAAGAGCTTCGTGTTTATATTGAAGAAGCGGCTGGTATTTCTAAATACAAAGAGCGCCGTCGCGAAACTGAAAATCGTATTCGCAGAACCACAGAAAATTTAGAGCGCTTATCTGATATTCGCGACGAACTTGGTCGTCAAATAAACCGCCTACAGCGCCAAGCTGAATCAGCAGAAAAATACAAAAATTATAAAGAAGACGAACGTCAAACTCGCGCTCAATTGTTGGCTATGCGTTGGAGCGAGATGGACCTTGAATTAAGCCAAATTAATCAACTAGTAGCCGAGCAAGAACTTGCGCTTGAAGAAGTATTAACCACTCAAGTACAAGACGACGCCGGCAACGAAGAAAAACGCATATTGCTGGTGGATTTAACTGACGACTTTGAAAAGGTTCAGGCCCAATTTTATGAAATTGGCGGCAGCCTTGGACGTCTAGAGCAAAATATACAATTTCAATCTCAACGTTCATTGCAGTTAGACAGTGATCTGCAAGAAGTGACAATGGGGATGGAAGAAATTGCAGTTGCATTGCAAGATGATGAGCTTTCGTTAGAAGCACTCGAAGAAGAATTAATGGCTATTGAGCCAGAATCAGAATCGGTAAGTGAGCAAGAAGAAGCGAGCCAAGAAGTATTAATGGCCGCTGAAGACGCTATGAATACATGGCAAGCCGATTGGGATAAATACAATCAAGACAGTGCTGAACCTCAGCGTATAGCTGAAGTTAGTAAATCTAATATACAGCATTCAGAAAATGCTATAGCTCGTATTGCTCAACGTTTAGAGCGTTTACAGCACGAGCTAATTAATCTACAAATTGGCGAAGAAGCCGAAGAACAGTTGGCTATGCTTGATGAGCAGCTTGAAGAAAAAGAGTTGCAGCTGGAGCAGCAGCAGCAAGATGCGGCTCAGTACCAAAGTACAGTGGAACAAGAGCGCGAAAAACAACAGCAGCTTTCTCAGCAACTTAGTGAGTCTAGAACTCAACTACAAACAGCTATGGGCCGCAAATCTTCATTAGAAGCATTGCAGCAAGCAGCGTTAGGTACCGACGGTGAAAGCGGTCGTTGGTTACAGTCGAATCAGATACATCAAAACAAACGCCTTGCCGATAATTTAACAGTTGAAAGTGGTTGGGAGACGGCGGTAGAAACCGTATTAGCTGAACAGCTTCAGTCTGTGGTTGTGCCAAGCATTGATCAATTTGCAGAACGTTTGATGGGCCTCAAGCAAGGCCAAGTGACCTTAATAGAAGAAGTAGGCGAGCAGCATGTTGAAGCAGGCAGTCTAGCCAGTAAAGTAACGGGTTTAAATGCACATTGGTTAAGCGCTATTTTATGCGCTAATGATTTACCGTCAGCTTTATCCAAACGCGGTGATTTAAAGCCCGGTCAAAGCATTGTGACACCAGAAGGTATTTGGATTGGTCCCAACTGGATTCGGGTAAAACGTGCTGGTGAAGATCAATCAGGTGTGCTGGCGCGCAAGCAAGAGTTAGAACAATTAATAATTAAAGAAGACGATCTAGATGCTTTAGTAGAAGAGCTAGAAGTTGAGCTTGAATCAACCTCTATGCGGATTAATACTTTAGAGCAACAGCGTGACACGGCTCAGCGTGAAGTGAACCAAGCGACTCAGTCACTGTCCGATCATAAGTCAAATATCAATGCCCAGCGAGTCCGCTTAGAACAGCAAGTTAATCGTCGCAACCAATTACTTGCTGAGATAGAAGAGCAAAAAGAACATAAAGAACTTGAAGTAGAAAGTTTAGAAGAAGCGCGTATTCAATGGCAAACAGCTCTTGAAGATATGGAACGTTTTAGTGACGAACGTGAGTTGTTGTTAGAAAAACGTGATGCCTGCCGCGAAACTCTAGACCAAGCACGTCATCGTGCTCGTCATCAAAAAGATCATGCGCATCAGCAGCAATTAAAAGTACAAACATTTGCCCACCAGAAGCAAATGTTAATTGAAGCTGTGAATCGTCATCAAGTTCAAAAGCAAAAGTTAGAAGAGCGTAAAACGCAGTTATCTGAACAGCTTAACGAGGGGGATTCTCCGGTTGAAGAGCTGAAAATGCAATATGAAGAAATGATGCAGCAGCGTTTAGATGTTGAAGAATTAATGAAAGCTTCTCGTAGTAAAAAAGAAGCCATTGAACATCAAATACGTGACGTTGAACTAAAACGCCAAAAGCTAGAACAGCAAGCTCAAGTTGTACGCTCTAAGCTTGAGCAAACGCGTATGCAGTATCAAACTATTCATACTCGCAGAGGTGGTATAGAAGAGCAGTTAGCCGAAGCAAAAATTGTTTTAGAAGAAATTGTGGCAACATTAGCTGAAGATATTTCTATAGAAGCATGCCAGCGCGAGCTAGAGCAAATTCAGCAGCGTATTACTCGTTTAGGCGCTATTAACTTAGCGGCCATTGACGAATATAAAACTCAGTCAGAACGAAAAGAATATTTAGATCAGCAAAATGATGACTTAGAAAAGGCGTTAGAGACTTTAGAAAATGCGATTCGTAAAATTGACGTGGAAACTCGTACTCGATTTAAAGAAACGTTTGATAAAGTGAATGCTGGCTTAAAAGAATTATTTCCTAAAGTATTTGGTGGCGGACACGCTTACCTAGAACTAACTGGAGATGACTTACTAGATACAGGCGTGGCTATTATGGCGCGACCACCAGGTAAGAAAAACAGCACAATACATTTATTGTCTGGTGGCGAAAAAGCATTAACCGCGATTGCGTTAGTATTCTCAATCTTCCGGTTAAAACCCGCTCCATTCTGTATGCTAGACGAAGTAGATGCACCCTTGGATGATGCAAACGTAGGGCGCTATGCCCGACTTGTTGAAGCCATGAGTGAGCAAGTACAATTTATATATATTTCCCATAACAAAATTGCCATGGAAATGGCTTCGCAGTTAATGGGTGTAACGATGCATGAACCTGGTGTGTCAAGAATTGTATCTGTAAACATGGAAGAAGCGATTGGGTTAACCGAGTAAAAACGGCTCAAGAGTTGCTATTAATTTAACTAAATTTTATATTTTTATTACTAATAAGACTTAAAACATGGATATTAATTTACACAGTTTTATCCTCGTAGTTGGTGTTATTGTCATCATTTTTATTGTGGTAGATGGCATTAAAAAAGTGCGTGAAGCACCTTCAAACCAATTTGACGACGATATTTTAGATAACGACTTACTGGATTCTGATTCAGAGTTTGTTGCTAGGCCTGAATCTAAGCAAGAGCAGAATTTTAATGAGTTAGAAATAGCTGACGAGCTAGTGACTGAAGCATTTGTCGGTGAACTTCCAGACGACGGATCTAATATACCTGAAGCTGGTGCTGAAAATAGAGCAGAGCAGTTTGAAAAAAACCTAACTCAGGAAATAGCTGAAGATGATTTTAGCGCCAATGAAGAGCCAGAATTTGAACACTTTAGCGCCATTGAAGATAAAAATACTGATTCTACTGATTCTACTGACTCTGTAGAAGCGCCAGAACATCCTAGGAAAAGACACGCAAATCAACCATCTAAATCTGAGGTTGAGGATAAACGTCGTGCGCTAGCCAAGTCGCAAGCACCAGTAGAAAATATTTTAGAACCGTTATTAGATGTTCCAGAAAGTGTGCCTGTATTAATGGAACCTGTGCAGCTGGGTGGTGAAGTAGACCCTAATCCTCCAGTCCAGCATGAAATAGCCTTACCTGAATTTGTTCAACAGTCGTTAAAACAACCAGCCGTAATAACAGCGGCACTTGCTGAGCCAGATTTTGATTCATTTAGTATTGATGATTTAGATAATTTTCCGTTAGAACAAGAGCCGGTGGAAGTTGTTCAAGCACCAAGTACTACAGAAAATACCTCACCAGTTGGTGAAAAACTTTCTACAAGGCCTGTGGCGCAAGAAGTATTTGTGATTAATGTTTTAAAAGAAACAGGGCCATTATTAAAAGGCGCAGAGCTTCATCATATTTTTAAAGCCTGTGATATGCGCCACGGCGAGATGGGTATTTTTCATCGATTTGAAGAATCTAATGCCCAAGGTAAAATTCAGTTTAGCGTAGTCAATGCGTTAAAACCGGGTAGTTTTGACTTAACCACAATTGATGTCATGGAGACAAAAGGCATCAGCTTGTTTATGAGTTTACCTGGACCTGACGACGCTATGGGTGCTTTCGATGCTATGGCAGAAGTTGCTCTTGTATTTGCTCGTAACTTTGGCGCTAGCATGTACGACGAAAGTCACAGTGACCTTACGCCTCAAACGTTAGAACATTACCGGAATCGTGTACGCGAATATTCTCGCAAGCAGTTTTCTAAGAAATAATTTTTATCTGAGTGAAATCATGTCTGATCAGACTTCGTTATTTGACGACGTACCTAACGATTTACCAACTGGCGATGATGTAACAGAAAACCCATCTAACGAAGCACTGTCGATTCTTGTATCTGAATTACATGATGCCTTGCATAAAGCCAATCATGCCTATTATGTATTAGACGATCCAACGATTCCTGATGTTGAATACGATCGTCTTTTCCACCAACTAAAAAAAATTGAACAACAGTATCCACAGTTTTTTTCTGCAGACTCACCAACACAAAGAGTCGGAGCAGCCCCGTTATCTCAGTTTGATCAAGTGCAGCATGAAGTACCCATGCTAAGTTTAGATAATGCGTTTAATGAACAAGATATGCATGATTTTAATCGACGAGTACAAGAACGTTTAAGAACAGACGACGCGGTTTTATATGCATGCGAGCCAAAGCTAGACGGTATTGCGGTTAGCTTATTGTATGAAAATGGTGTGCTTGTGCGAGCTGCTACCCGAGGCGATGGCGCAACGGGAGAAAATATTACTCAAAATATTAAAACGGTTGCCAGTATTCCCCTTAAGTTAATGGGTTCAGGCCACCCACCAGTTTTAGAAGTACGTGGCGAAGTGTATATGCCAAAAGCAGGATTTGAAGCGTTTAATAAAAAAGCTTTGGCTAAAGACGAAAAGCCCTTTGTTAATCCACGTAATGCCGCAGCAGGTAGTCTAAGACAGTTAGACTCAAGAATTACCGCATCACGCCCGCTGGAGTTTTGTTGTTACAGCTTAGGGCGGGTCGAAGGCGCTGAAATGCCGCAAAATCATAGCGATATTCTTAAGCAATTTGCTTCTTGGGGATTTATTATTAACCCTGAAATGAAAGTGGTAAGTGGTGCACAGGGTTGCTTAGATTATTACCAAGCGCTGGCAGACAAACGTAATGATTTATCTTATGAAATAGATGGTATTGTTTTTAAAGTTGACGCGACTAATTTACAAAAACGTTTAGGCTTTGTTTCCCGCGCACCTAGATGGGCTATTGCACATAAGTTTCCTGCGCAAGAAGAAATGACCTTACTTCAAGGTGTAGAGTTTCAAGTAGGACGTACCGGAGCTGTGACACCTGTTGCGCGTTTGGCCCCGGTATTTGTTGGGGGAGTAACGGTTTCTAATGCAACGCTACATAATATGGATGAGATTGAACGCCTTGATGTGTGTATTGGCGATACAGTTATTATTCACCGTGCTGGCGATGTTATTCCTAAAGTTGTAAAAGTTGTGTTGGAAAGACGTCCAGATAATGCTCAGCCAATTATTTTGCCTAAAACATGCCCTGTTTGTGATAGTCATGTTGTTCGAATTAAGGGCGAAGCCGTTGCCCGCTGTACTGGTGGCTTAGTGTGCGCAGCGCAACGTAAAGAAGCCATTAAACATTTTGCATCACGCAAAGCATTAGATATAGACGGCTTAGGTGACAAAATTGTCGAGCAGTTAGTCGACGAAGGAAAAATCGAAAGCTTTTTAGATTTATATTGTTTACAGCATGACGCTATTGCAAATTTAGAGCGCATGGGTGATAAGTCGGCAAAAAATTTATTAGCTTCAATTGAAGCCAGTAAACAAACAACGTTGGCAAAATTTTTGTATGCGTTAGGTATTCGCGAGGTTGGTGTCGCCACGGCGCAAAATCTTGCTAATCATTTTTTAGATATTCGAGCTTTAGTCAAAGCCAGTTTTGATACGCTTATTGAAGTTGAAGATGTAGGCCCTATTGTTGCTAATTATATTCTTGAGTTTTTTGCTGAACCTCATAACCAAACTATTATTGATGGACTAATAAATATTGGAATTGAGTGGCCAGCCATTGAGAAAAAATCTACAGACGAACAACCTTTAATAGGACAGACTTTTGTGGTTACAGGAACCCTAGCTAGTATGGGTCGTGACGAAGCAAAAGATTATTTACAAAGTTTAGGCGCTAAGGTTGCGGGCAGTGTTTCGGCTAAAACAAATGGAATAGTAGCTGGTGAGAAAGCAGGTTCTAAATTAACTAAGGCACAAGATTTAGGTGTTGAGGTTTTTGATGAGGCCGCATTTTTAGCTTTGCTGGTATCTCATGGTATTAACTATGAAGGCTAGTATGCAATTACATGTTCCTGCTAAATTTATTACAACTAAACCTATTTTAATTAAAATTTTTGCATTAATGGCTTTATTAATTTTAGCTGGGTGCTCAACGGCACCGCCACAAAATATTAATAATGTCTGCTCAATGTATGACGAATATTACGACTGGTACATTGCGTCAGATGAAGTTTATGAGAAATGGAGAATACCGCAGCATGTGACTATGGCATTCATACATCAAGAATCTAAGTTTATTGATGATGCGCGGCCACCTTTTCAATGGTTTATGTGGTTTATCCCCACTGGAAGGGCTTCTACTGCTTTTGGTTACGCACAAGCATTGAGCGGTACTTGGGAAGAGTACCAAGAAAAAACAGGCAACTGGGGTGCCGATCGTGACGATTTTGAAGACGCGGTAGATTTTATTGGTTGGTATAATCACAAATCTTTAATTCGTAATAAAATAAACCCACACGACGCTTATAGTCTTTACCTTGCCTATCACGAAGGGCAGGGTGGGTTTGAACGTAAAACCTATAGAAATAAAACTTGGCTGTTAAATGTAGCTAAAAAAGTTGAAAAGCGTAGCCGTATGTATCAGCGACAATTACAGGGTTGCAAGGGCGAACTAGAAGACTCTAGAATGTGGCGTTCTTTTTGGGGATAGTTTGCTCGTTTTGTGAAACCATAAAGACTATAAGAATAAAAACATCGCTTTTTTGACCGTATTTTGGTATCTATAAACGTATTGTTAAACAGTTTTATTTCACGCGTAAGCAGCGTACAAAAAATAAGCATAAGGGCTTGAGAGTGGATCAAGAATCGATTGTATACGGCATCATAAAAGATGTAGCTATGTCACCAGAAAATGACTCTCAAAAGCGTCGTATGGTTAACAGTGCCTGCTTGTTAGATTTACCTCAAACCTTTGACCCAAGCTCGCCATTTTTGTGTGGAGATATGTTCGCATTACCGGGTATGGATATTTTCAGTGGTGCTTACCATACTCAGGTTATTCATTTTGGCGCATCTTATCGTGCAGTAGAATACGAATGGGAGCGTTGGATGGCTAAGTTTGAAGAGCTGCTAGGCAGTATGTACTGGGTAAGTGCTACCGTACATTTAGAAACTGAATTAAGTGGTAAACATACCTTCCAGTGGGAGCCTAATAGTCATGGTTGTCACGTACCTGATAGTGGTGACCTTAGGGTGAAATGTGAATGGGAGCGAGAAGCTGCTTTTTTAAAATAAATTAAGCGCTGATATTTTATGGACGAATCATTTGAGTACACTCCTATCCCGTTTGATCAACTATCTAAAGATGCCTTAACAGGCGTGATAGAAGAATTTATTAACCGTGAAGGTACCGACTACGGGCACATGGAATTTAGTTTTGAGCAGAAATGTGAGCAGGTACTTTCACTAATACGTAATGGTAACGCCCAGATTGTATTTGATCATCAGTCACAAACAGTTAGCATAATGAATCGAGATCAGCTTTAATCGACTAGTTTCTTTATTAAAAATATTTAGTTAACTGATTAAATATATTTCTATATGCCTTCATAAACGGCATAACCAGCTTCTTCCTTAGTCTATTTAATTTTCCCATTT
>JAWUVO010000027.1:0-69424 GCA_034112325.1 Bermanella sp.
TTGCCAGATTTGTCTCGAGCCTTAAATTTAAATTTTGGCATCAACCTTCAACCTTAATTTGACATGCTTTCATCTAAGCTGGCTGTTATTTTAAATACTTCTTGAATAGATGTTTTACCTGCCACTGCAAAATCTAGTGCAGACAAGGACATAGGATAATAGTTATCACTACTGTAAGCCGCTTTAGTAAATCGTGAAATATCAACTTGTCTTATGGCATCTAACATTTCATCATCAAATTCAAGTAATTCGTAAACACCCGTTCGTCCTAAATAACCCGTATTTGAACAATGATGGCATCCTGTTCCGTGAAAGAATTTTAATTCGCTGGGGTTTTGCCCCATACCTGTTAGCCATGTTTTTTCTTGGCTAGATAATTCATAAGGTTGCTTGCAGTTCTCACATATTTTACGCACTAGGCGCTGGCCAATAATCGCTCTAAGACTAGACGCAACTAAATAGGAATCGGCACCCATATCCATTAATCGCATAACAGATGAGATGGCATCGTTAGTATGTAACGTCGATAGCACCATATGACCCGTCATGGCAGCACGCAAACCAATTTCAGCAGTCTCGGTATCGCGCATTTCTCCAATTAAAATAATATCTGGGTCTTGCCGTAATGCTGTTCGTAATATTTTTGAAAATGTTAAGCCTATTTTTTCGCTAATTTGAACCTGATTAATACGTGGCAATCGATATTCAACTGGGTCTTCAGCTGTAATAATTTTTTTATTGGCTTGGTTTAGCGTATTTAATGCTGCATATAACGTGGTACTTTTACCGCTACCTGTTGGGCCAGTTACCAACACCATTCCATGAGGTCGAGTGATGAGAGTTTTGAAACGGTCTTTAATTTTACTTGGCATGCCTAACGATACTAACGACAAAATTCCCTGACTTTGATCTAGCAGTCGCATTACTACCGCTTCACCATATTGAGTTGGTAGTGTTGATAAACGTACGTCAACACTGCGGTTTAATATACGTATATTAAATCGCCCATCTTGCGGCAAACGTTTTTCTGCTATGTCTAAGCCTGATATTATTTTCAGCCTACTAACCAACGCACTTACCACACGCTTTTCTTTCATTACTTGTTCTTGTAACTCACCATCAACTCTTAATCGCACCCTTAAAACTGACTCATCGGGCTCAATATGAATATCCGAGGCACCTACTTGAACAGCATCTTCAAAAATATTTTGTAATAATCTTACTACCGGTGCTTCACTAGCATCTGAGTCAGCTAATAATAATTCTAAATCTAGATCTGTTTCTGATAGCTCGTCATCTAACTCACCAGCAATAGATGCAATTTGTTCAGTACGACGATAGATACGATCAATTGAACTAAGAACATCTTGCTCTTTTACAAAAGCAGGTACTATTGTTCGTTTTAAATTTCTTTGTACTTCATCTACAGCAAGAATATCCAGAGGATCGACAAATCCAACAAAATATTGCGACTCTTCTTCCATTAAAATAATCGCACGATAACGGCGGGCAATACTTTCAGGTAGTCGGCGTGTTACTTCACTATCAAACTTGAATCGTGAAATATCGATGTACGGAATGGCAAAATGAGCAGATAGCTCTAACAAAAGTTTATCTTCTGCTATAAACCCAAGGTCTATTACGGTACGTCCAAACTTCCTTCCTGAGCGTTTTTGTTCATCTAAAACCATCATTAATTGTTCTTGGCTTATCATGCCTTTATCAACTAATAGATCACCAATCCGGACTTTATGTTTACCCGTATGTTCACTCACAAGCTTAATCTCTTTAACCGATTTTCACTAAAGCGTCTTAACGACCCGGGTAAATTATTCATCGAAAGTGCTAGCTCATATAAACGTTTAGCGCTGTCGGTATCACCTAGTCCCTCTAAACTAATAGCAAGACCAGCTCGCCATTTAGATTGCTCTGGCTCTAATGGTATTAGCGCTTTATATAGCTGTACCGCGCTGTTATGTAGCCCAGCTCGCTGCTCACCTTGTGCCGCCAATGCTAGTAACGTTGCATTGCTATTATAATCTCGGTACTTCGATTTAATCCTTAAAAAAACTTGCGCTGGATTATCTTTTAACAGTAATCTCAACTGAACTTCTTCTTGTACTTTTCTTGATGCCTGCTCTAAATTAGATCTCGCAGCAGCTGAATTTCCGCTATTAATAGCTGCTACAGCGGACTCAGATGCCTTACTAGTTTGTGTTTTTTTAGCAATTACCTGTTTTGAATTGTCTGCAGGCTGTTTTTTGATAACCGACTTTTCAAGCACTGGTTTTTTTATAGCAGGAGTTCTGATGGATGGGGTTTCAACCACTATTTTCTTAACAACTTGATTATTTAAAGTCGCTTTATGTTGATCATTATTAACGGTAAAACCATTAAGATCCTCTGTTATAACTTCTTTTATATCCGTGTTTAGCTCCTGCTCTAGTACTTCAGCTATAAACAAATCTTCTGGTAATTCATCAATTATATTTCCCATCTCTATTGGCACTACCTGTTGCGATAGTCCCTTATCCACTAGCGAATATTGAAGATAAATAAAAGCCGCCATAATACCGCAACAGACTACTGCTACCGCTAGGCCAAACCATAGCCACTTATTGTTTGAACTTTCTTCTTCATAAAAAAATGGCGAGCCCCCGACAACTTGATGTTGACTTTGGCGCTGATCTAAATTTTTTAGTACATCATTTACCACACTCATATTTTATCCCCAGGCCAACCATTTGGTTTTAAAGCTTACGCCTTCGGTATCTTTGATAGCAGTATTCACCATACTTTTTTTAACTTTCTTTTGGCCTCTACTAAATGCAATTAACATAGCTTTTCCACAGATTATATTTATTAGCCTTGGAGTCCCTTTGGTTGCTTTAAACAAAAGTTTAATTGCAGATCGTTCAAACACTGGTTCCCCATTATATCCAGCCACAATCATCCTATGTTGCACATAATAATCGACAGATTTTTTATTTAAGGCCTGTAACTTATGGCTAAATGTGATTCGCTGTCTTAGCTGCCTAAAGTGATATTTATCAATTATTTGATCTAATTCAGGCTGCCCAAACAAAACAATTTGCATTAATTTTTTACTTTCAGTTTCAAGATTTGTTAATAATCTTAGTTCTTCAAGGGTTTCTTCTGGTAAAGCTTGGGCTTCATCAATAATAAGAATCACTTTTTTATTATTCAGACCTAAATCTAATAGTCTTAAACTAATTACATCTAATAAATCACGATCGCTGGTGCTATCTAGATCTGATATTTCTAGTTCTTTAGCTATAGCTAATTTTAGCTCGATAGGAGTTAATCTTGGATTAGGTAAATAAGCCGTATAATATTCTTGTGTTTCTAGAGTATTAAGTAGCCGACGACATAATAATGTTTTGCCTGTACCTACTTCTCCTGTTACTTTCATAAACCCTTCGCCCGATGCAATCGAGAACATGAGCATATTAAAACACTCATGATGACTGGGTAATGCAAGATAGAAATGTGTATTTGGCACTAAAGAAAAGGGCATTTCAGACACGCCATAAAATGCTCGAAAGTCATCTATGATTGCGCCCATACGCTTATCTTCGGTTATACTATTTTCGTTTTTATTTTCGTTATTATTTTGATTCATCTGCACTCCCTGCAGCTCCTGTTTGTTGCCAACGTGGAAATGTATTTTGAATATCTTTTATTTCCTTATCCCAACCTGACGGCTCAATTACTGTTGGTTGTAGTAAGATCACTAACTCACTCTTACTACTAGTTTTTTCTATTTGTCTAAACAGATAACCTAATATCGGAATTTTGGATAACCAAGGAATACTGGCATCTACACTAGATTTTTTATTTTGCAGCAAGCCTCCTATTACCACTACCTGACCACTGGCGGCACGGATAATACTGTCGGTTTCACGTATTGAGCTGTATGCAAGCGGCAAATCATAAATAGAACCGCCAATATCAATCACTTTATTACGTTCAACCACTTCGGTTACGCTTGGATGCACGTGCAATATTACTTCATTGTTTTGGCCTATCTGAGGAGTAACATCAAGAGCTATACCAGAGAAAAATGGTGTTAAACTTATTTCAGGAGCTGAACTAGTTGTAGTTGTTGTGGTAGTTGTACTGTTACTTATATTAGTTACAAAAAATTCATCTGTACCTACTTTTATAACCGCTTTTTGATTATTGACAGTTGATATTCTTGGACTTGAAAGTACTTGTACTTCACCTTGTCTTTGTAACATTTGAATTACACCAGAAAAATCTGATCCATTAAAGCTGAGAGAAAAAACACCTCCTAAGTCATCGTCGTTTCTAACCGTCTCCGATGCTAACTGACCCGCTAAATCATTGCCGGGAGAAGATAATGTATCCCACTGAATACCAGACTGAAATCCAGAGTTTAAAGTAACTTCTAAAATTTTCGCTTCAATGATTACCTGTTTCTGCAAACTAAGCTCAGCTCGATTCAAAAAATCTTCAACTGCAGCCAGTTCATCTGGAAAACCACGAACCACAACTAACCCAGACTGAGCATCTACAATTACTCTGCGCCCAGTGCCATTTCCAACGATCATTGATACCGAGGATTGTAAGTTTAACCAAAAGTCGGTAGTAGCCTGTGTCTCTATTTTAGTTGCAGTAGAAACTGTTTGATAATTATCCGACGAACTAGAACTACTAGTTGAGTTGCTATCTGAATTATTAGAATTATTATTTGTATCACTAGAAGAAATATTACCACTTGAAACCGACATACCTGACGAGCCAACTCTAGATACATTCAAATAATTTACTGGAAATACTCGATTTTGTAATGTCTTAGGTAATATTCTATAACCATATGGTGTAGTTATATATTGTAATCCATATACATCCTTAACTGCTTCTAAAGTTTCCTCAAGAGTTACATCTTTAAGCTTAAGTGTTATTCGGGTTTTAATAGATGGGTCTACCAGTATATTTATACCCATACCATCTACTAAGCCATGAAAAAACGCATCGGCTGAATTAGACTTTGCAATAACATCAAAACGAGATGGCGAGCCATCTATCTCTGGTGTCAATGCATCATAAGCATCATCAGGAACTATAAGTTCCTCGGTACTTTTTATAGATTCTAATGTGTTGTCAACAATTGTCATTTCAACAGGCTTACTACTGCAACCTACAAAAATAAATATCGCACTAAATAATATCGTCCTGATAATCATAACCACCCTCAATGACGCACTTTAACTGTATTCGGTTTTAGGTATAACGTTGTTTGCTTATTTTTAACTTGTAAAATCACTTTGTTTTCAGTTATTGATTTGACCAGTGCACTTTTAACATATTCGCCTTCTGTTACTACAAAGCCATTTATAACCGCGCTTTTATGCTCTTTACCTATGACAACTTGTCTTAATATGTATCTTGTAGCAGGTTTTATCTTTGCATTCTTTTGCGTTACTTTACTTGTATCTTGCTGATAACCTGGTGGCGCCATTGGATCGAAACCCCAAGCATTAGTAAAGCAAGCAGCAACACACATTATCGTGATACTTATTTTATAAACCAAATACATAATCACTAGTACTCAATGTGTGTACATTTAGAGTTAAGATACCCTGCGGATAACGTGTTGTAGTAAACTTAAGCTCATTCCAGTAAAGATTCCAATCTTGATTTTCTATACGATTTAAATATTTCTTACTGCCACTAAATGTACCTGTCATTTCTAATGTGAGAGCATGTTTAAATAACAAACTTTCTGATTTTGATTCACCCTTTATAACAATTGGCTCAGATTTTTTATTATTTATTTTATTTATCTCTAATTCTTGGTTTTGTAATAATGCACTAAATACAGTATTCATATTCTTCGGACTTATAAGTGCTGCCGTCATGTTTTCTATTTTTTTTTGTTGCTTATCTATTTTCTCACGATATCCTGCTATTTCATCTCTATAGGGCTGGTTCGCATCAAGCTTAGAGTTCTTTTTTATCGTTTCAATATCAACTCTGGATACACTTATGTTTTGTTTAATATTATCCAGTTCGATAGTTGCTTCAACCCACTGCTGATATATTGGATTCCAAACAGCCATGAAAAATATTGCGATAATAGTTACGCAACTAGAAGATATAATTAACTGCCTTTCACGTATCTTAAGCTGGTTAAATATTTTTTTGAATTTCTTCCAATTTCTCTTTACTGTCATCATCGTCTCGTTTGGAACTCACTACAAATTTAAGGCCACTTTTTGTGCGTGTCATATCAAAAACTTCGAATTCTAAATCAACAAATGATTGTATTGTCGATAATTTCTTTAGATACTCAGGTAACGATGCTGCGTTTAATGTGCTGCCAGTTAATCGTATTTGCCGACCACCTTTTAGTATTTCTATTTCAGTTAGCCATAAGTCTTTTTGCTGTATTTTAGACAATCCATCTAACATAATTGAAAAAGATTGCTGAGAAATATCTACCTCTCTGGTTTCGAGATACTCTAATACCTTTCTATTTTTAACCGCTCTTATTTTTAAAATATCTATCTGACTTAATAGCTTTGCATCTATTTTTAGTGTCGGATATTTTTTTCTTGTCTGTTCTAATTCACTATTTACATTGGTTAAATCTATCTTGTTTTTTAGCATATCATTCTGTTTTAAATTTCCTAAAAACAATAAAACGATACAAATTATTAAACTAACAATAAAGCAATAGCTTACTGCTATTAACAATATGGCAGATGAAAAAGGTGGCTCGATTTTTCTAAATTCACCTTTATAAAAGTTAACCTGTTGCATTTATGCAACCCGCCTTAAAACACTGCCAATTACAGATAAACAATGTGTTTGCTCTATGTGGCTAAGCTTTATATTTTCTGCAACTGGTAAAAATTCGCTATAATCAAATATCGCTATAGGTGTATTAATATGAGAATGTAAGTCTTTTTCTAGTAAAATATTTTCATCCTCGATAGGTAGTACATAAATTTTACTAGCGATACCTTTACCTAACTGGCTCTCGTAATAATCTAACGAACGTTGAAGATCTAATCCTAAACGCTCCAACATAACCGAATTGTCTAAACTAAATGCCCCGGCTTCACTGCTTAAGCTTGAGTAACCCATCTCGATTTGCCGTGATAAGTACATCGCATCATGGCTATACATAAGCATGTCGCCATTGTTCTCTTTCATTTTTAGAAGTGCCACCGTTCCAATATCCATTTCTGGTAAATACAAAGCCATATTTCGCAGCGCCATTTCAGGTATATCAATGATGCTATTGGTTAAACCGCACCTAGTAACAAATTGAAGTGTCTCTTCAATTGTTTGCTTAGTAGCTGCCACCGCATACAACATTTTTATACGCCCACGATAGGCATCTTCTGGAAGCGGCAGCGCATCAATTACAGCATCTTCAATTGGCATTGTTATTAAGTCTTTTAAGCGCCAACGAACCGCTTCTAAAATCTCATTCTCTTTCACCGGTGGCGTTTCTAACAATTGCAGCTCATATTGGCTTTCATCTAAAACATAATTACAATCTGCCTTTTTCAATTTATTTCGAATAACCCAGTCCTTCACATAAGCCAGTTGCTCACTTGCTGGAATAGCCACGTACTCACATAGTTTTACGCTATGCTCACCAGCCTCTAGCACACCGTAACTAAGCGCTATGCCACGGGCATCTCTGGATATACCTACAAGACCTGACACCTTATTCGAGTCTTTTTTAAACCAATCTCTGGGGTCTAATGATAATTTAGCCAACCCATTGCCCCTTAAAATCAATATATTTGTACTTTAAACTTTAGTTACAAAAAGTCCTTTTCGCCAACCTGAAAGTGTCTTTTGTTATATAAAGTCTATTTATCATGTCCAATTTTTAGGCTTAATCAGCCAAACCGAATCATTTATTGATCAAATAAAAAAACTAAAATTATTTCCGACCATTGGCTGGCTTTAAGGTAAAATTGATTATTACTTTTGATATGTGACTGACTTATGCTTCATGTGGTACTTTTTGAGCCCGAAATTCCACCCAATACTGGCAATATAATTCGTCTATGCGCTAACACAGGGTTTCAATTACATTTAATTGAACCGCTAGGGTTTGATCTAGACGAAAAGAAAGTTCGCCGTGCAGGTTTGGATTATCATGAAATGGCAAATATGAAGATTCATAAAAACTGGCAAGCCTTTGTCGATGATGTAACCCCTAAACGCTGCTATGCAATTACCACTAAAGGCAAACAATGGCATACCGAGGTTGAGTTTCAGGCAGGCGACGCAATTGTAATGGGACCTGAATCGCGTGGATTACCCGACGAAATGCTAAATTCGCTATCACAAGAGGAAAAAATATTAATTCCTATGGTGCCTGACAGTCGCAGTCTTAACCTTTCTAATGCCACTTCAGTGATCATTTATGAGGCATGGCGTCAGCTAGGCTTTAAGGGTGCTAAGCGTTAATTAATTTTATTCCAACCATAAAAAAACCGCACTAGCTGGTTGGAAAGCTATGCGGTTCTAGTTAGAAAATCACTGCATTAATTAATGAGTGGCTTCCGTCTCAGCTTGTTTAGCGGCTGCTTGTGCTTGTTGCTGAATTGTCTGGGCGTAGATCGCGTCGAAATTCACTGGGGCTAACATTAGTGCTGGGAAGCTGCCTTTAAGCACTAAACTATCAATGGCTTCACGAGCATATGGAAATAATAAGTTAGGGCAGTATGCGCCAATAGCTTGATGAAGCGCTGCGCCTTCAAGGCCTTCTATTTTAAAGATTCCTGCTTGATGCACTTCGGCTAAAAAAGCAGTTTGCTCTTCGTTTTTAGCTGTCACTGTTAAAGTCAGTACTACTTCATAAGTGTCGTCAGCTAATTTATTGCTTTTAGTGTTCAAATCTAAGTTGATTTGAGGTTTCCATTGGCCACGAAAAACCTCTGGCGCATTAGGACTTTCAAAAGAGGTGTCTTTTAAATAAATACGCTGAATACCAAAATTACCTGATTTTGCCTCTGGTGCCGCTGCTTGTTCTGCCATGATAATTACCTTAAATTCATTATTCTTCTTATGGTGTATCTAAATTAACACTGTTAACGATTCTATTTAACTAATGGAAGGTTGTTATTAGTCCAGTCCATTATGCCACCGCTTAAGCGATATACTTCAGCAAAACCATTGTCTTTAAGTATTTTGCTAGCCGCTGAAGCCGTTTGACCCGTTTTGCACACTACTATAATAGGGTCGTTTTTATGTTTTTCTAGTTCTGCAATACGAGAAAGTAACTGAGCGTTGCCAATATTAACTGAATCGACGATATGCCCACCTTTGTAATCTGCCTTTTCCCGAATATCCAGCACTAAACCATTTTTCGAGTTGATCAAAGCTGTAGCTTCATGAGTACTCACTTTAGGTCCAGCTTTTTGGCCACTGTCCCACATTAACGCCATAAACATAATGGCCAACGCGGATACCATCATCCAATGGTTAGTTACAAATTCTACAAATTGTTCCATTACTGTACCTATCTACTAAATTCTTGTTGGTCTATGACAAAATCAGGATTTGAAGTATACCGTATTCCTAGCGGGCTAACAGCGGCATTATAGCCACGCAAGCAACAAACAGGTAAAATCAGTTTAATTTTATTGATCTAGGTTATACCTGTTTATGTCTAATCAGCCAAAACCCGTTGCTCTTATTATCCTTGATGGCTTTGGTGAGCGCGAAGACGCTCAAGACAACGCTATTGCGGCGGCCCATACCCCAACTTGGGATCGCTTAAAAGCTGAATATCCAAGGCAACTGATCGCTACATCTGGTATAGCCGTGGGTTTACCCGATGGCCAAATGGGCAACTCTGAAGTTGGCCACATGAACCTTGGTGCTGGCCGCACTGTATATCAAAACTTCACACGCATTAATAAAAGCATTGTCGATGGCGACTTTTTTCAAAATAGCGCATTAACTGGTGCAGTTGATAAGGCCGTTGCGGGTAAAAAAGCGGTTCATATTTTAGGTTTGTTGTCCCCTGGTGGAGTCCATAGCCACATAAACCACATAAAGTCTTTAGCTGACCTAGCGGCTAAACGTGGCGCCACACACATTTATATTCACGGAATATTAGATGGCCGCGACGTGGCTCCACAGAGCGCCCTACCCTTTATTACTGAAATTGAAAACCACATGTCAGGTCTAGGCTTAGGCAGTAACGCCAAGCTTGCCACCCTAATTGGCCGTTACTATGCAATGGACCGCGATAATCGCTGGGATCGTGTGCAGTTGGCATACGACATGTACACACAAGGTAAGTCTGCCTATCAAGCCCTTAATGGTGCCCAAGCGTTAGCCGCATCTTACTTGCGCAAAGAGCACGATGAATTTGTTAAAGACACTATTTTAGGCGATGCCATAAAAGTAGAAGATGGCGACGCGATTATTTTTGCAAACTTTCGCCCTGATCGTGCACGTGAAATCACCCGTGCATTTGTCGACGGCGAAAATTTTGATGGCTTTACCAGAGTGGCCACCCCGAAGCTAAGCGAATTTGTCATGATGACAGAATACGCGGCCAGTATTAAAGCCACCTGTGCATACCCACCAACTCCTATCGTTAACGGCCTTGGTGAATATGTTTCTAACCTAGGCAAAACTCAATTACGAATTGCTGAAACAGAAAAGTATGCTCACGTGACTTTCTTTTTTAGTGGCGGGCGTGAGGACCTTTACCCAGGTGAAGAACGTATTTTAATTAACAGCCCAGATGTAGCCACTTACGATTTACAACCTGAAATGAGTGCCCCTGAAGTAACTGACAACTTGGTTCGAGTTATTGAAGAGCAAAAATACGATCTCATTATATGTAATTATGCCAATGGCGATATGGTCGGTCATACCGGCGTATTTGATGCTGCGGTAAAAGCAGTAGAGGCATTAGATATATGTTTAAAGCGAGTGACAGATGCAATATTAAAAGTGGGTGGCGCTTGCTTAATTACCGCCGACCACGGCAACTGCGAACAAATGTTAGACGCTAATGGCGGCCCTATGACTCAGCATACAACTGGTCCTGTAAATCTAATACATGTAAGCAATCAAGGTAAAAACATTAGCCTGAAAGAAGGTGGAGCTTTGTGTGACATTGCACCCACCCTGCTAAACATGATGGGTGAAAAAGCCCCAGCAGAAATGACGGGATCAATACTGGTTGAGAAAGTTTAATGATAAAACATCTATTACTAACGCTATCTGTAATAGCGTTACTGGTTTCTTTTTCTTCACCTGCACTGTCGGCTAATGCAGATGAAGGAACAGTCAGTAAAAAACAATTAAGTGATGCTCACTTAAAAAAGTTACGTGACGATATTAACGAGTTGCAAAATTTTCTAAAAAAAGCACAGGACGACCATAAAGACCTAGTTGATTCATTACGTAAGAGTGATGAAGAAGTAGCTAAAATAAGTAAGTTAGTTGAAGGTATAAAACAATCGTTGCAGGAGGAACGAGCTCGCCTAAAAAAGCTCAAGGGCGAACAGAAATCGCTCAACCTCAGTAAAAATGATCAACAAAAAACTCTAAAAAATATTATTATCGCCACGTATAAGTTAGGCCAAGAACCTCAACTCAAGCTATTACTCAATCAGCAAGATCCAAGCAAGCTAGCGCGTAACTTAAGTTACCTACAATATTTTAATTTGGCTCACCAGGAGCAAATTAAACAATATCGTTCAACCCTTAATAAGTTAGATGAGGTCACCGATAAGGTGGCACAAAAGCAAAAAAGTCTGCAAGACAAACTCTCTGAGCTTCGCTCTAGTCGTAACCAATTGAAGTCACTTCAGCTTGTGCAGCAAAAGAATGCCGATGCGCTAGACAACCAAATTAAAGATGATAATCAGCGCTTAAGCCGCTTACAGCAAGATCGTCAAAACTTAATGTCTTTACTGGGCCAAGTAGAACAAGTATTTATGCCCTACGAGCGCAATAAAGAAAGCCGCCCGTTTAAACAATTAAAAGGAAAGCTGCCTAATCCAATTAAGGTAAAACCGAAACGTATGTTTGGCATGGTACAAAGTAATGGCAAACAACAATGGGAAGGATGGCTATACCCTTCAACAGAAGGCAGCGATATACACGCAGTACACCATGGAAGAATTGTATTTAGTGATTGGCTACGTGGTTTTGGGTTATTAACCATTGTTGATCATGGCCAAGGATACATGAGCTTATACGCACGCAATCAATCACTATTAACCAGCGTAGGTGACTGGGTTGAAGCAGGTGACGTTATTGCAAAACTCGGACGCAGTGGTGGCTACGATCAATCAGCTTTATATTTTGAGATACGACACAAGGGCGAACCTCAAAACCCTAAGCGCTGGTTAGCTAAGCGTTAGGGCATTTCATTGTTAAAAACCAGAGCGATTCCCATTAGATGGGAGAGTTTATTTTGCCCCTTTTTCCTTTTCTTTTTGCAGCGCTAACTGTCGGTTCAATTCTGTTTCCATCACCAGAGGTGATTGTGTATTACGGGCTAATAGTCGATACATCACGGGTACAATCACCAGTGTAAAAACAGTTGAGGCTAATATACCGGTCAACACCACAATACCAATCACAGTTCGGGTTTCGGCTCCGGCACCAAATGACATAATCAAAGGCAAAGCGCCAAATGCCGTGGTGATTGCAGTCATTAAAATAGGACGCAAGCGAACGGTTGCCGATTCAATAATAGCCTGTTCAAACTCCATCCCTTCATCGCGTAATTGATTGCAGAATTCCACAATTAAAATCCCATTTTTAGCGGTGAGTCCAACTAGCATAATTAGACCAATCTGCGAATATATATTCAACGATTGTCCAAACACATATAAACCTGCCAACGCACCAATCATTGCCATAGGCACTGTGAGCATAATCACTAATGGGTGTATGTAGCTTTCAAATTGGGCTGCCAGTACTAAAAATACTACTAGTAAAGCTAGTGCAAAAATAAAGTAAATAGATTGTCCACTGCTTTCTAAATCTTGTGACTGCCCCTTATAACTGATCACGGCTTCTGCCGGTAAATGTTTTCTTGCTAAGTCGTTTAAGTAATCTAACGCTTCACCCAGTGTGTAGCCGTCGGCTAAGTTTGCCTCAAGCGTGATGGCTCGAATGCGGTTATAACGATTTAGCGTATTAGCGTCTGCGCGTTCAGTAATGGTGACTAGGTTTGCTAAAGGTATAAGCTGATTGTCATTACGGCTGCGCACATAAATATTTTTCATATCTAAGGGTGTGTTCTGTAGGTTTCGCTCACCCTCTAAAATCACATCGTATTCTTCACCACGATCTAAGAACGTCGTTACACGACGAGAACCTTGTAGAGCCGCTAATGTATTGCCAATTTCTTCGGCACTGACACCCAGGTCAGCCGCACGCTCTGTGTTGATGTTAATTAATACTTGCGGTTTGGTTTCTTTATAATCGTCATCAAGTCCAATTAATTTTGAGTTCTCAGCGGCTTTTTCTAGCATAATATCTCGCCACTGGGCAAGCTGTTCATAGCTGCTTCCACCCATAACAAATTGAACAGGTTTACCAAGACCACCACCTAACGCTTGTCGCATAATGGCAAACGCTCTCACACCCGCCAAATCACTTAAGCTTTTATTAATACGGCCAATCACTTCATTGGCAGGCGGTCTATCACTCCAATCTTCAAGTACTACAATTACAAACCCACCTGAAAAATCAGCTGAATTTCCAAATCCTCTTGGCGTGCGAACCAACAAACGTTTGACAATACCTTCATCGACTAAAGGCATTAAACGAGATTCAATTTCATCCATGTAAGAGGTTGAGTAATCGTAACTAGAGCCTTCGGGAGCCGACACAAGAACAAAAAAAGCACCACGATCTTCTTTAGGTGTAAACTCAGTAGGAATATTATTAAACAACCAAGCACAACTGAGTAATGCTAATCCTAATAGCACCAATGTTCGCTTGGGTGCGTTTAATGTATTTGTTAAATATTCTTTATATTGATCACGCAGCGAATCTAAAAGTTTATTAGTTTTTTGGGTAAGCACATTAGGCTTTTCATTAGCATGCAGTAATCGCGAACACATCATGGGTGATAGCGACAATGCTACCAACGATGAGAACCCAACCGCCGCTGACATGGCAACCGCAAATTCGGTAAAGAGTTTTCCTAAATCCCCTTCTAAGAAAATAATCGGAAGAAAAACCGAAATTAAAACCGCTGTGGTGGCTAGAATAGCAAATGAAACCTGCCGAGCACCTAGGTAAGCCGCAACTAAAGGTGACTCACCTTCATCAATTCGCCTATGGATATTTTCAAGCATTACAATGGCGTCATCCACTACCATACCAATTGCTAAAATCAACGCTAACAATGTGAGTAAATTAATAGTGAACCCAAGCATGTATAAAATAACAAAGGTGCCCATTAAAGAAACAGGTACCGTAATCGCAGGAATTAATGTTGCACGCACATTGCCTAAAAAAACATAAATAACCAAAATTACTAACGCCATTGCGATGAATAATGTTTGATACACTTCGTCGATGGATCTTTCTATGAAGACCGAGCTATCATAACTGCGCAACAGCTCCATACCATCAGGAAGTTCGGGGTTTACTTTGTCTAGTAAGGCTCGCGCTTTACGCGCCACATCTAATGTATTGGCTGTGCTTTGTTTGGTGATGCCAAGGCCCACCATGGGAATACCGTTGCCTCGAAATGATTTTCGATGCTCTTCTGCGGCCAATTCAACTCGCGCCACATCTTTAAGTCTAACTGGGTAATCCGTATCTGCACGAATCACTAGCTGACCAATTTTTTCGGGCGTCGGGTAGGCCCGCTCTAAGCGCACAGTAAACTGACGCTGCTGTGATTCTATACTGCCAGCTGGTAATTCAATATTTTCACGGCGTAAGGCATCTTCTATATCGCTTATGGTCAACTCTCTAGCGGCTAAAGCTTTACGATCTATCCATACTCTTAGAGCGTAATCTAAACCACCACCCACTCGGACTCGGGCAACACCATCGATCACACTAAATCGATCGACCAAATAACGATTGGCATAATCGGTTAACTCAAGCAGCCCCATGCGATCACTTACAAGGTTAAACCACATAATAGTGTCATCATCTGCACCCGCTTTGGTGACCTCTGGCGGTTCAGCTTCGTCAGGTAGATTATTCAGCACACGAGAGACTCGATCGCGTACATCATTAGCGGCCGCATCTATATCTCGGTTAACATTAAACTCAATTGAAATATCCGATCGACCATCCTTACTTGCCGAAATGATATTCTTTATCCCCTCGATACCAGAAATACGGTCTTCAATTACTTGAGTAATTCGTTGCTCAACAATGGCCGCAGCGGCGCCAGTATAGTTAGTACGAATACTAACAACCGGGGCATCTATATCCGGATATTCTCGCAGAGGTAACTTATCGAATGCTAATAAGCCAAAGGCTAAAATTAATAAACTTATAACAGAAGCTAAAACTGGGCGCTTAACGGAAAGGTCGGTAATGATCATGCGTCACCCTTGCGCCATGTTTCAATTTGCTCAATGACTTTGCTTCCTGGTTTTACTTTTAATAAACCCTGCCAAACAATCTTATCACCTAACTCTAAACCGCTAAGCACTTCTACTTGCCCATTCTGGCGAATGCCTATTTCAATGGTCTGCTGGGTCACTGTCATATCTGCAGCTACTTTATAAACAAGGTGTTTATTGGCACGCATGAATACGGCCTCTTCAGGTAACATTTTACCGACCCGTTGCTGGTCAATTAAATTGAGTGTGAGCAACATACCAGGGCGTAGCAGTGCTTCTTCATTTTTAATTTTAGCGCGGACTTTTATACTGCGAGTACTAGGGTTAACACGGGAATCTAACGTAACAATTTCACCTTCAAATATACGTCCAGGGTAGGCAACACTCTTAGCTTTAATAGTTTGCCCCACTTTTATGCGTGGTAAATATAATTCGGCCAAATTAAAGTCCATTTGTAAGTTCACAACAGAGTCTAAAGTGGTGATCTGATCACCTGGTTTGAGTAAAGCACCGATACTAAAATTACGTAAACCCAGCAAGCCATCAAAAGGGGCTTTAATAACTCGGTCTTTTAATGTGGCTTGAACTTGTGCAATGCGGGCGCGAGCTGTGTCAATGGATGACTGTAAACGATCAAGCTCGGATGCCGACACCGATCTTTGTTTAACTAGGTTTTCAATACGCTTATATTCACGCTGCTGCTCGGCCAATTCAATTTTGGCGCCATTCAATTGCGCTATTTCTTCATCGTTGGCTAAGGTCAGTAAAATCTGCCCTTTTTTTACAAACTGTCCTTGATCGAAAGAGATATCGCTGATTTTTTCGGTGACACTGGCGGTTAAATTAACCGATTCTGCTGCCCGCGCACTGCCGATAGCTTCAAGTGTTTCGGTGATGTTGCTTTGAATCACTTCAAATAAAACTACCTGAACATCGCCACGAGGACGCTGACTGTTTTGGTTGTCGGTGTAATAACGCCAAATGACCGCAATAACAATGATCAGTAAAACGCCATAAGCAAGCTTACGCAGCATGGGAGTATCCTAAATAAATTTGAATATGATAGACGCTATGATGCCTATCATGCTCGTTAGTTTCATTAATTATTTACGGGTGTAAAAAGGGATTGGATTCTAATTTATAACACTCATCCTAGAGGCACATCATTCATTACTGAGCTAATCTAGCAAGACTCATGTCGAATCATTTCTAGCACACTAGATTATGCATAACAAAACACGCCATTAAAGCTGCTTCTATATTAAAAAGCTTCAAATGCCCATTAATAATGCCGGTTTACTTCAAATTTCAGAGCAATCTGTTATAACTTATAAAACTAATATAAAACATAAATAAATAGAGATGCCCATGTCACGCCTACTGATCATTATCCTATGCTCTGTATTTTCCTTAAGTGCGTTCGCCCAAGACGTTATTGAAGGCGAAGCTAAAGTTACTCCTTCTCGCTTGCCGTTAGAAGAGCTGCGCGCCTTTGCCGAAATATTTGAGCGCATTCGGACCAGCTACGTCGAGGTAGTAGACGATAAAACTTTACTAGAGAATGCCATTCACGGCATGTTAAGTGGATTAGATCCCCATTCATCCTATCTAGGCGCACAAGACTTTGCCGAATTACGAGATAATACCAGTGGTAAGTTTGGTGGCTTGGGTATTGAAGTAGGTATTCAAGACGGCTTGATTAAGGTAGTGAGTCCAATAGACGATACGCCTGCAGAAAAAGCCGGCATTCTAGCGGGTGATATAATTATTAAAATTGATGATACACCCGTGAAAGGTATTGGGCTTACCAACGCCATTGATAAAATGCGCGGCGAACCTGGCAGTGAAATTCGTCTGACCATTTTACGCGAAGGTGAAAGCCAACCATTAGAAATAGCACTTAATCGAGCCGAAATAAAGATAACTAGTATTAAACACAAACTGATCGATGATCGCTTTGGATATGTTCGTATTACTCAATTTCAAGAAAATACTGGCGCTGATATACATGCTGCATTGCAAAAACTACTAGACGACAGCAAACAAGAATTAGCTGGCGTGGTATTAGACCTAAGAAATAATCCAGGTGGTGTACTAGATGCAGCAGTGGCGGTAAGTGATGTATTTATTGATGAAGGTACTTTAGTTTATACAAAAGGCCGCGTAAGCAATGCAGATATAGATTACTTGGCTACCATAGACACACTTATGCCTAAGCTGCCTTTAATAGTATTAATTAATGCTGGCAGTGCATCGGCATCTGAAATAGTCGCGGGCGCACTGCAAGATCATAAACGAGCCGTTATCATGGGTACACAAAGTTTTGGTAAAGGGTCGGTGCAGACGGTTTTACCATTAAATGGTGAGCATGCATTAAAGTTGACCACCGCTAGGTATTTCACGCCTAACGGTCGCTCCATACAAGCTAAAGGGATAACTCCTGACATTGAAGTTCATCAAGGAAAGTTTACCGCAGCCTCAGAAACTGGCTATTACAAAGAAGCGGATTTAGATGGGCATTTAGAAAACGATATTAGCGCAGAAAATAAAACCACAAAAAAAATACTTTCATCATCTGAATTGATTCAAAAAGACTTTCAATTACAGCAAGCTTTAACCGTATTAAAAAGCATGAACATACTCAAAGTCAGCGCGCACAAAGTCGAGAACGATGAAACTAATCAAGCTTCTGGTCTATAGCAGCTTTTTACTAGCTGTTGTTACATCAACAACACAGGCCGATGTAAATACTCTAACCACGGCCACAACAAGTACACAAGGCAAGTTAGCCATTGTTATCGATGACATGGGTAACAGCCTGCGTGCAGGCCTAGACGCAATTGCGCTTCCAGCCCCTATCACCTTTGCCGTTATGCCCCACAGAAAGCACAGTAAATTGCTGGCTGAACGAGCTGGTCGCTTAGGTCGGGACGTATTGCTGCATGCGCCCATGAGCACAGTGAATGGCCGTAATTTAGGCTCTGGTGGTTTAACTGAAGCTTTAAGCGAAAAAGATTTTAAAGATACTCTGCGCTTTTCAATTGCTAGCATCCCTTATATTTCTGGTATTAATAATCATATGGGCAGCCAATTAACAACACGCCCAAAGGCTATGAAATGGGTGATGGAAGTATTAAAACAAGAGCAGCTTTTTTTTCTTGATAGCCGTACCCATGCCAAAAGTATCGCCTATGAGACGGCTTTTAATATGGGATTACCTTCGGCTAATCGAGATATTTTTTTAGACAATGAAATTAATATTGATCATATTCACATGCAGTTTAAAAAAGCACTGGCAATTGCAAAAAAATATGGCAGTGCAATTGCTATAGGTCACCCACACAAAGCCACCTTGACTTACCTCAAACACGTACTGCCACAGCTTGAAGGCACAGATGTAGCCATACACAGTATTAGCGATTTATTGAAAACAGGTATTAAGGCACGGCCTGATAGTGCCCGAGAAAGCAAGCCAGCGTTGGCGCCGTCTTTAGATGAACTGATTAAAATACTTGTTTCTCAAAAAACTAATGAAAACAATAATAAACAGGCCAATAAACATAAAGCTGCGCCTTATTCCTATTAAGCCTTGATTGATCCTTTAACTATTAGTTACCTATTATTTACTTAGGTAATTAATTTAAAGCCTGTTGAAGCTCTTCAAGTTCTTCTAAGCCTTCCATCCAGCTTTCTTCAGTTTGGTCTAAAGACTTTTTAATCGTCGCTTGCTGGGCTAGTACTTTCTGTAACTTATCTTTATTGGCAGCGTCGTATAAACTAGTGTCTGCTAAGCTGGCTTCAACTTCACTTAGCTGTTCTTGTAAACTTTCGACCTGTGCCTCTAACTTATCTACTTGCTTTTTAAGAGGACTCATTTTTTTGCGCATTTCAGCTTCGTAACGCTTTTTCTCCTTTTTAGCTTCGGCGCTATTTTCTGCTGAGGCTTGCTCTTCTGCTGGCTGGTCGGCTAAATCCTGCTGTTTGATAAAAGCACGATAATCCTCTAAGTCACCATCAAATTCGGATACCTTACCGTCATGAACTAATAAAAATTCGTCTACCGTATTGACCAATAAATGCCGGTCATGGCTTACCACTACAATCGCCCCCTCAAACGTTTGAAGGGCTAGAGTTAGCGCTTGACGCATATCTAGATCTAAATGGTTGGTTGGTTCATCTAAAATTAATAAGTTGGGCTTTAGCCAAGCAATTCTAGCCAACGCCAGTCGAGCTAACTCTCCACCAGAAAACTTTTCACAAGCATCAGTAGACTGATCACCATGAAAACCAAAGCCACCTAAGAAGTTACGACAGACCTGCTCGCTGGTTCCTGGAATCAACTTTTGTAAATGCAAAATAGGGCTGTAACTAAGTTCTAATTCGTCTACTTGATGCTGAGCAAAATAACCCAATGATAAAAACTCTCCAGCGTAATATTCGCCAGACAATAATTCTAACTGCTGCACTAACGCTTTTATCAGGGTGGATTTACCTGCACCGTTAGCTCCCAGTAAACCAATTCGATCGCCTGGACGCAGATCTAACTTTACGTTACTAAGCTGCACACTATTTTCAGTGTAGCCAATATCGGCTTTAGTAAGCGTAAGCAACGGATCACTGACTTTATCAGCGTTAGGAAATTTAAACTGAAATTCACTGTCCACGTGGGCTGGAGCAATTCGCTCCATACGCTCTAGAGCCTTTACTCGACTTTGTGCCTGCTTAGCTTTACTGGCTTTTGCCTTAAAGCGAGTGATAAAACTTTCTATGTGTTTTATTTGCTCTTGCTGCTGTACATATAGACTTTGTTGTTGAGCCAAGCGCTCTGCTCTGCGGCGTTCAAAGTCTGCGTAATTACCACTGTATAGATCGATCTTCATTTGGTTTAGGTGAACAATTCCATCAACCACACTGTCAATAAAGTCTCTGTCATGACTAATGAGCAACAATGTACCGCGATACTTTTGTAAAAACGTTTCTAACCACATGGCGGCGTCTAAATCTAAATGGTTGGTTGGCTCATCTAGTAATAATAAGTCACTGGGCATAATCAAGGCTTTGGCAAGATTCAATCGCATTCGCCAGCCACCACTGAAAGCGCTCACTGGTTGCTGCATTTCCTCAGGTTTAAAACCAAGACCTGCCAACATGGTGATCCCCTGATGATCAACACCATAACCACTGACCAATTCAAATTCACCATGAAGTTGGGCGAGCTTATTATCGTCGCTGCCTGCTTCGGCTTCTGCAATAGCGCTTTGAATACGACGAAACTCTTGGTGACCATCTAATACATAATCTAAAGCCGACTTACTAGATGCCGCAACTTCTTGCGCCATGTGCGCAATACGCCAGTTTTTAGGCATAAGTAAATCGCCTTGGTCTAAGGCAAGCTGCCCTAGAATCAACTTAAATAAAGTTGACTTACCTGCTCCATTTGCTCCAACAACGGCCACTTTATGCCCATCATGTATGGTTAAATCGGCTTCTTGAAGAATGATCTTTGAACCAAGGTGTAAATTAACCTGCTGCAGACGTATCATGGGGGACTTCACTATTCAGGTTTGTAAAAGAGGGTCATGTGACACAGGATGCGCATAATGCCACAATTTTAGCTGATAACCCATTTTGGCGTTATTCTGCCTCTGTTTATCGCAAAGATAACTGCGCAGACTTTTTGCTGCGCGCTCAAAATAATCTCAAGCTAGATATTAATGTATTGCTTTTTATTGGTTGGCTAGCGCAACAGAAAAAGCTATTTATTGTCACGCCACAGCATTCAACCTTAATAACAGGGTTTCAAAAAGACATTACTGAAAGAATTCGATACTTAAGAATAAAAGGTAAAGGTTTTAATAGCTCTGAGTTCTATAAGGCTTTATTAGATTTAGAGCTTCATGCTGAATATCATCAACAGGCCAGACTGGTTAGCTTAAAAGAATTAATGCCAAGTGTAGATTTAAATATCCAGGATATTATCCGCAAAGGTGTCTATAACTACATTCAATTTGAGCAGGGTTTAAAAGAGCTGAGTATAGATGAGCAGAAGTTAAATCAACGAGAACTAGGCGAATTGAGATTAGGTATATTTGAAGAGGATAATAACTGGCTGCAAACATTAATAGAACATTTACAGCCAGTATCTAAGTAATTTAACCAAGACTAAGGAGTCTTAGTCAAATCACTTAATACAGCTACTTAACAAAGATTACTTATCTTCGTTGAAAGTAGTTTGTACTGCTGCAGCTGGAGCTACAGGCTTAACAGCTGCAACTTTAGCTGGCTTCTTAGTTGCTGCTTTAGCCGCTTTAGCTTCAGCTTTTTTGGCTTTAACTGCTGCTTTTTTTGCTTTCTCAGCATCTTTTTTAGCAGCTACTTTTGCTTTAGCTTTAGCTACTGCCGCTTTGGCTTTAGCTTTTGCTTTAGCTGCGTCTGATTTTGCTTTAGAAGCAGCCTTGGCTTTAGCTACTTTTGCTTGAGCCGCCGCTTTCTTAGCAGCAGACTTAGCCGCCAATGCTTCTTTCTTAGCTTCAGCTTTTTCAGCTGCTGCTAGTTTCTTAGCAACTGCTTTTTCAGCAGAATCACGAGCCGCTTCTAATTGAGCCGCTTTTTTGTTAGATGCTTTAACAGCGTTAAGTACTGAGGTCGCTTCTTTAGCAACAGCTTTAGCAGCAGAAGCTGTTTTGGCAGCTGAAGTCACTTTTGCTTTAGCAGCTGCTAATTGCTTAACACCAGCTGGAGTTTTCTTAGCTTTAACTTTAGAAGCAATTTTAGCAGCTGCTTCTTTTGCTTTAGCAACAGCAGCTTCAGCTTTAGAAACAACACCAGATGCTTTAGCAGCTTCTTTTGTAGCAGCAACAACTTCTTGTGCACGTACTTTAGTTAGCTGAGCAGCAAGCTTGGCAATTTCAGTTTCGATTTGAGCTACCGGGCTAACAACTTTTTTAGCGACTGCTTTCTTAGCAGGTGCTTTTTTAGCAGCAGGCTTTTTAGCAGCCGCTTTTTTTGGAGCCGCTTTTTTCGCAGCTAGTTTTTTCGCAGGAGCTTTTTTAGTTGCAGCCATTTGATATTACCTTTAGTTAACTTTGTGTGGTTGCGCAATTATACAAAGCATCAAAAGTTAATCTAGTTAAAACAATTACTTTTTTTCAATTAGATGGTCTTTTTTACTATTTTTTCGTCTTATTATCTAAATGATGATTTAACCAGGCTAAAAGTGGCTGCCAATCCGCTTCATCTTTTTCATTTGGCGAAGAGAAGTCATAAACCCCCATGCCCAATTCTGAGCCACGAACATAGTGTTGAGTGTCTCGAATGGTGGCAATAAAAGGGATATTTAAGCTGTTCAGAAAAATCTCTAGTTTATTATAGCCAAGTGTATTTCTCTTAACTCGATTTGCAATCACGGCTATAGGTTTTGGCTGGCGCCGAAAACCTGGGCTCAATAATACGTCTTTAATAAATGATGTGGCGGCTCGAATGTCGATGGCAGACGGCACAATTGGAATTAAAATGGCATCACATTGCCGAATCGCTTCAGATAAATTCACCCCTGCCAATCCAGCTGGAGTATCCATGATAATGTGAGTGGTAACACTGGGCACTTTTAATTGAAAGCTGCGAGTCGAAGCAACACCGCCTTTAGCACAAACATCTACGGCATAAATAAATGGCAAGTTGGATGTGCGCTCTTTTACCCACTGACTAGATGACCCTTGGGGGTCATAATCGATAATAGCTACATGATTAGAAGTTTGAGCGAAATATGCGGCTACATTTGTAGCAATTGTGGTTTTACCGCTGCCACCTTTTGCATTCGCAACCAATAATTTTTTAGGAGGAGGCCGGCTAATTACTCGAGACTTTTGAGGACCTATTGGGTCATTTAATTTTCTATTCACGGGTCCATCCAACAAATGCGCTAAACAGGTGATTGCATCCATACAATACACGACTACCAATAAATTTGGCCAATCTTTTAACAATAGTTTAATATCTGCCGGACATTCATTATCAAGGATTGAAATTAAATGAAAATCTTTACTAAGCTGCTGTTATTAGCCTTAGTGGCCGCATTGGCCGCACCATTTTTTATTAAAGGAAAAAACGGTCAGCCTTTATTGAACTTTAAAGACCTAATATCCAGTAATGCCGCCATAACTGCATTTGAGCCAAAAACACAAACTAAAATGTACAAATGGAAAAATTCTAAAGGTGAATGGCAATTTGGTGATACACCACCTAATGGCTCTAATGCAGCTGAGATGCAGGTTAAAACTCAAATTAATTCTATGAAAACCATCGAGCTACCAGATGGCTTTAAAGACCAGCAAGAGACGGATCCAAATAGTCGATTTGATCCTCTAGAAAGTAATTCATCACCATTTAGTACAGCTCCAATTGAAAAAGTCCCTGAAATGCTTGAGCAAATTGAGAGCTACCAAGACACATTAGATGATCGCTCTAAACTTCTCGACTCGCTTTAAACATCGACACATCTCACCTGCGTTTATTGTAGGTCGTATGTAATGCCGTTGGCACCAACGGCACGGTAAGATTCTGTAGAAAATGCCACATCAATGACTTGCGTATTTTTGGTGGCCCAGTCATTTCGACCTGATATTTTCCAGCTGCGTTTTAGTTCCCCTGTACTGGTATCCCAAAGCTGCACCTTACCGCTGGAATTACCCGTTAATAGCTCACTGTAATTCTGATTAAAACGAGCCGCTAGAAAATACCCCGAAGTGGCTTTAATTTGGCTGCGAATTTTTCCTGTGACCAAATCCCAAATGTGCGTTTGACCTCGATGACTTGCACCAAAACCTAATGCCCCGTCCTCACTAATCGCGACTACTCTAATTTGGTTATTCAATTCCCAACTTCGAATCTCTTTACCGGATTGTAAATCCCATACTTTCACATAAGAATCGTCGCCACCGGTGATTGCCCATTTACCATCGGCGCTCATATCGACAGTTTGTACAATGCCCTCGTGGGCAAGCCTAAGTTTTACACCGCCATTTTTAATATCAAATAAGGCGGCTTCATAACTCTCAAGGCCCAGCAATGCATATTGCCCAGTATTACTAAGATCCATATCACGAATATCAGCCGGCGCTTCCCACAACCAAAACGCTTCTCCCGTTTTTGCATTCCAAAGAACTATCTTGCGATGATCTGACGTGGCTGCGTACAAGCCATTGTCACTGATACTACCGGCAACAATACCTGACATGGTGTCAGCCTTATGATTCCAATTATATAAGCGCTCAAAATCATCCACGTCCCAGTAGCTACCGCCATGATGAATCGAACCAATTAAAACATGCTTGCCGTCGCTAGAAAGGCTGGCGCTATAAACACCCTGTACGGCCATTTCCCATTGATGCGATGGACTGTCGCCGCTAGAGCAAGCGGCTAAGAAGTAAAATATAATGATTAAGCTTAGGTATTTCATAACCGCAACATCCCGTTGTTTTGCTTAAGTTTAGGTCATGTAGTAAAAAAAGTAGGACGCAGTCGGCCAGTCGGACAGCATTTTGTAATCGAGGTTAGATCTGAGATGATTAATATTGAATTAATATAAAATGTTCAAACAGATTGAAAAATTAAGGGAGCACAGGCCGAGCTAGACAGCTCGACCAAAGAGGTTCCGACTTGCAATAAAACTATGCGACGGCTTCTTTATGGGATGTATGTAAAGCTTCTATCAATGAATCTTCAATTTCAAAGCGCTCTTCTAACAATTCACCTAGAGCTGATAAATCTTTTGATAAGTCAGACATGTTCTCTATGCAGTTTTCAGCCGTTTGATAACTGTCATTAAAATCAACACAGTGTGATGTTATGAATTCTAATCTTGGGTAATGTTTGTTGGCTAGTTCAATACCACCATCGTTATATTCTTCAGCTTCTTTGATTAACTGCTCATACACTTCAAAGTGACCTGCACTGCAGTAGTCCATCAGTACTTGGCAAAAAGCTTGAATTTTGACTGAAACGGGCGTTTCCCTCGGGCTAAATGGTTTCAACCCCTGAATAGCCACGTACAAAACTAATAACTCTTGACGTTCATTCAACCACTTATCAATGATCTTATGTACGCCCCCCCAGCGCTCTTGCGCATTCTGACAACCTTCTAGCATGGTAATTCCTCAACTTTATATTTATTTGGATCGAGCTTCATAACACGCCCTTGTTACTCACAAATATAGGCACTGGATGACGCCCCTGCAAGCTCATTTTTGTCTAATTTTTTTTGCTTGAGTCCTGCCTTTTTTTACAATATGATCCATAAGGAGTCATTGTAAGAAGTTATAAAATAATAGATATTTTCGGCCTTTCTAACGCAATAAAAAACATAAAACTGGCTTTTTTTTACTTCTTCAACTCAACATTCTGCTTGAAACACTCAAATCGGTTCTATTAAAGTTAATTGTCGCAGCCAAGATCAAAGAACAATATCCAAATTTTATACTTTTTTAAATTATCTTTTTTTACTCGCCATGAAAAATAATGTAATTGAAATCAACATAAATCCTACAAACCAAACTAATACCCAAGCTGGCATAGACAAGCCAATAAAAGACCACTGTGTTTCAGCACAATTACCATTCCCTCTCAGCATAACGGTTAACACTTCTGCCCACGGCAAAGTATCTACCATATATTCTAGGCTAGGTCCGCAAGTTGGCACCTGATCAGCCGGTAAGCTTTGTATCCACATGTGCCGGCCAGCGACAAACAGGCCAAAGCTTGCCGTCACAAACAAAAGCGCCGCATGTACCTTTTGCTTTATACCTTCTAACCCAAATATAAATCCAGATAGTGACACCAAACCTACCAACAAGACCGCTATTCGCTGCATCACACACAATGGGCAGGGGTCTAAATACATTACGTACTCAAAGTAATATGCGGCCCCTAACAAGCTCATGCACGCTAAAAACATCAATAAAAACAAGTGTCTGGTAGTAATACTTTTCATATCTTTCCCTTTTCCTTATGCACTTAAGACCCTAGTAAAGCTTTAAGACAGCTAACACATGTATTTGTTAGCTATTTTCCCCCGCAAAACCGAGCTTTTAAACTATGCTTATTAGTAGACATACACTAAAGGGCTTATTTAATGCTTCGTATTATCTCATTCATTATCGCTATTTGCATGACTTCAATCACTTTTGCAGAGGGCGGCACTCAGTATGTCCACTTACAACCTGCTTTCGTATTAAACTATGGAGCAAATACCGTGGGGCGACTTAAATATATTCGCACAGATGTTGCTCTTCGAGTGGTGGGTGCAGAAGCGGCAGGGAAAGTTAATCATCATCAAGCTTATATAAGGAATCAGCTGGTACTGTTATTAAGCCAGCAAGTCGAAGACACAGTTAATTCGGCCCAAGGCAGAGAGCAATTACGTCAAGTGGCACTGGATGAAATAAAAGCGTTATTAACTGAGCTGGAAGGAAAGCCCTACATTGAAGACTTATACTTTCAAAATTTCGTGGCGCAGAATTAGATAAAAGCTGGCTAAAAATAGACAGCCAATAAAAAAGCCGAATCTTACGATTCGGCTTTTTTGGCTGTCTATTATGCTATTGCTGTAAGAAGCTATTCATCTTAAGCAATCTTATCTTAGGAACCTACAAATCAACTAGATTTATAAATGATTAAGACTTTAGGCCTGCGGCCCCAATTGACGCTTGCTTGATATCAAATTGCTCTTTACCGTCGTGCCAACCGGCTTCCCAAGCATTTACGATCATTTCAGCGCGATATGTGCAAGAGCTGAGAGTCTTTCCTACCATACCTGTCATAAATCCATGACGATATGCTTTCTCTAGACTTTCCAGGTCCCACTGGTTTTCAACCAGTTCCATAATGTAATCCCTGAGCATTTACATGAAGGCTAACCCAGATTTGAGTGATTACAAGTATATAATTAGACCATTGAGGCCTTTGAAGTCTAAACAGGGCACCAATGTGACACAGTTCACACTTTCACTTGGTAATCTGCTAGATATTGGTTAAATCGTACCAAGTCAGAATCTTCAATTTCACGCTGTTTTGTCAAAGAATCTTTAGCCGCATTGTGCCAAAACTCTGTTCTAACTGGATTGATATCGGACGCATACTGCTGATTAATTTTATCCGCTTGCTGATTGGCAAAGTGAGTAAAAGACTGTCCATTTTCTTTCATTGCAGCCAATATTTTAGCACTTGGCGTTAAAGATGAATCCAGCATTCGTTGCTCCATAGACGCCAACGCCGATGAATAATCTTTGGTTTGATGCTTTCCATCCAAGATTTCTGCAAGAGGCTTTAATTGGGCAATAAGCTCTGTGCCCCACTTAGATAATAAAACAGGCTCTCCGTGACGCATTAGTTCAAAGGCTGGGTCACGCCCGTCTATCACTACTTTTTTATGGTTCTGCTCTACTTCACTGCATTCTTCAGCCGATAGTAGTGGGCTAGGGTGAACGATGCAGTAAGTTAAAAACAAATCCATAAAATGGATTTGTTCTTCGTCTATCCCATAAGGGGTAAACGGGTTTAGATCTAAACAGCGTACTTCAATGTATTCCACTCCATGCTCATTGAGCGCTGTAAGCGGTTTTTCACCATTTTTGCTATTTCGTTTGGGTCTAATGTCGCTGTAATATTCATTTTCAATTTGCAATAAATTAGTATTCAGCTGCATGTAAACGCCGTCTTTTTCTACACCAATATCTTGGTATTTAGCAACTGACTGACTCATGGCTTCTTTTAGGGTTTGGGTATAACTTGGCAAACCGTTAAAGCAAACAAATAAGCCGTCTTGAGCGTTGTTTTGATAACCCAAGCCACTCATACGCAAACTGGTTGCGTAAGGCCCGTATAAGGTGTCGTCATCCAAGCTATCTAACCCATGACCGTCTTCTTCAATAAAGCTTTTATCCAGTGCCGGACTTGCACCAAATAAGTACAGTAGTAACCATGAATATCGACGAAAATTTCTAATTAAAGAAAAATATTCGCCACTGATATAATTTTTAGAGACACTTTTACCATTTAAATCGGCTTTAAATTGCCACAAAGAATCGGGTACAGAAAAGTTATAGTGTAGGCCTGCGATACATTGCATCTTACGACCATAGCGATGCCATAGACCATGGCGATAAATATGTTTTAACTGGCCTGTATTAGATTCGCCAAAGTAAGCGATAGGCACGTCTAATTCGTCGTTAATAATGCCAGGCATTGAGAAAGGCCAGATACGTTCAGAGCCGATTTTAGAGGCTGTAAAAGAATGCAGCTCTTTTAAGGTGTCCAGCACAGACTTAGGATCATTTTTAGCCGGTGTTATAAACTCTAAAAGGGCTTCGCTGTAATCGGTGGTAATATGGGTATGGGTTAGTGCACTACCCAACTCTTGAGGATGTGGTACCTGAGAAATCTGACTATCTGCATTAACACGCAGGCCTTCTTTTTCAATACCGCGAACAAATTGAAGTGCCGTAGGGTCAATTTGCTGTAACGCCGATAATACTTGCTGATATGAAAGAGACAAAAGAACAATCCTAAAATATGATAGTCAGCATTATAGCCAGCTATTCGAAAAACCAAAATCAATTAAATCGAAACAGTCCATTCCTTAATAAGGCCTAACTGACAGACCCTACAAGGAATAGTAGCAGATTATAAACGCTTTCCTTTTTTCTGCTGTGCCTGAGCAAACAACGCTGCCATACCATTATCAGGGGCTTTGCTTGCCTGAGACTGATTGTGTTTTTCTACAGATCGCTGACCACCTTTAGATTTTCGATCGGCTCGCGGAGTAGCTTTTTCAGCTTGGTAGTCACTGGCACTATCCGACATGCGCATAGACAACGCGATACGCTTACGCGCCGCTTCAACTTCCATTACTTTTACTTTTACTACATCGCCAGCTTTAACCACCTCACGGGGGTCTGATATAAATGTATCTGACATCATACTAATGTGCACTAACCCGTCTTGGTGAACGCCAATATCTATGAACGCGCCAAACGCAGCTACATTACTCACAACACCCTCTAAAATCATGTCGTCACGAAGATCTGTAATTTTTTCTACACCCTCTTTAAATTCGGCCGTGACAAATTCTGGACGAGGGTCTCGACCGGGCTTTTCTAATTCATTTAAAATATCGTTGATGGTAGGTAAACCTACTTCGTCACTAACAAAATCACTGGCATTAACGGCTTTTAAAAATGCACTATCACCTAAAATAGCCGATACATCTTTTCCAGCTTTAGTCGCTATATTTTTTACTAACGCATAAGATTCTGGATGGACTGAGCTATTGTCTAGAGGATTTTTGCCATTAGTAATTTTCAAGAAACCTGCGGCTTGTTCAAATGTTTTACCACCAAGACGCGGGACTTTTTTCAAATCGCTGCGACTTTTATAAACACCGTTCTCCTCTCTAAAGGCGACAATATTGTTAGCAATAGTGGTATTTAATCCAGATACACGAGTCAGCAAAGGAGCTGAAGCCGTGTTTAAATCTACGCCCACAGCATTCACACAGTCTTCTACTACCGCATCTAGTGAGCGCGCCAAGGAAGACTGGCTTACGTCATGCTGATATTGACCAACACCAATGGCTTTTGGGTCTATTTTAACTAGCTCGGCCAAAGGATCTTGCAAGCGGCGAGCGATAGAAATAGCGCCACGAATGGTAACATCTAAATTTGGAAATTCTTTTGCTGCTAATTCAGAAGCGGAATAAACAGAAGCACCTGCTTCACTAACAACAATTTTTTGCAGGTTAAGTTCAGCGTGCTCTTTCATCACCTCGGCCACCAAACGATCGGTTTCTCGACTAGCAGTACCGTTGCCGATAGCCACCAGCTGAACCCCGTGCTTTATACACAGCGCACGGATAATAGCTTTGGCTTCACGACTTTGATTTTGCGGCTGATGAGGATAAATAACCCCATGGTCTAATACCTTGCCAGTTGCGTCTACCACTACCACTTTTACACCCGACCTAAAACCTGGGTCTAACCCCAGTGTTGCTTTATGGCCAGCAGGTGCGGCCATTAGCAAATCTTTTAAGTTTGTCGCAAATACCTTAATTGCTTCGGTTTCAGCGCTGTCTCGAATACGGCCTATTAATTCGGTTTCTAAATGGGTTAATAGCTTTACTCGCCATGTCCATTTAATCACCTCGGATAACCAGCGGTCTGCCGGGCGTGATTGGTTTTTAATATTGTAAAAACCAGCCACCATGCCTTCACATGGGCTTGGCGTTAACTTATCACTGGGGTCACCTACTACCAATGTTGAGGATAAAACACCCTCATTGCGGCCTCGTAATATGGCTAAGATGCGATGACTTGGTACTGTTTTTAAAGGCTCGTCGTGCTCAAAATAATCCTGAAACTTTTCACCTTCAGCTTCTTTTCCCTGCATCACTCGAACACTTAGTGTGGCCTCAGCCCAAAGAAAGGTTCTTAATTTTTCTAATAAGTCGGCACTTTCAGCAAAGCGCTCCATCAATATAAATTTAGCACCATCTAAGGCTGCTTTAAGATCCGCAACACCTTTGTCGGCATCTAGGTAACTTGCAGCTTCTGTTTCTGGATTCAAGTTCGGATTTTCTAGTAAGCTATTAGCCAGTGGCTCTAAACCCGCTTCTATGGCTATCTGACCTTTGGTGCGGCGCTTTTGTTTGAAAGGTAAATAAAGGTCTTCTAAACGGTTTTTGGTGTCGGCCTGTTGAATTTGAGCCGTCAGAGCATCGGTTAACTTGCCTTGCTCGTTTATATTTTTCAGAATGCTTGAACGACGCTCTTCTAGCTCACGCAAATAGCGCAGGCGCTCTTCTAACGTCCGTAACTGGCCATCATCTAAGCCACCAGTTACTTCTTTACGATAACGAGAAATAAACGGTACCGTGGCGCCCTCATCTAACAAAGCGACAGACGCATTAACTTGATTTACGTGAACATTTAGCTCTTGGGCTAGGGTAGAAAATATACGATCCATATAGCTAACTCATTAAACCTGTAAAAATGTTAATTATTATTTACACCATTCTATGCCTTGATGCAGCGAAGACATAATAAGAGGCGTAATTATAAAACACTAAGGGAAAGAATGCTGAAGCTAATTTGGTCTAATACTGAGTTTTTAGCTGCAAAAGCCAACCGCTTCGCAACGTTACTGTTTAGCTATGAGATATAAAAATAGCTAGAAAGAAAATTTACGCGATAAACCTAAAAGTATCTGCTGGGTAATAAAGCGATATTCGCCGTCTCCGCGATGCTGGTACTCTGAAATCGACAGCTCTGCCTCCCATTTTTTCCAGCCGCCTATGACAAACAGCTTAAAACCCGTACCGTAACTGCTCTCTTTAAAACGCTGTAACTGGCATGAACTTCCTATGGAAATGGGGTCGATAGTATTGTCATTAAATACCTCGGTAGCCGCATCATAACAAACGCTATTTTCAGTTGTATCTAACTCGGTTTCATAAGCATTACCTTTCACTGAGCTGTACATAAGATTCACCCCCAGGCCTAATTTCCCATACCTATGCGGTGTATCGTCACCCCTGCCCCATGTATAAAAAAGGCTTGGGCTGACTGAGATAACACTCATACTTGAATACGTGCCCATATCGTAAGACACATCTTGATTACTGCGCTTAATGATTTGCTCAAATGCGTAATCATCAAAATAATCAAAGCCAAAGCCATAGCCCCAGTTAGAATCGGCAAAGTATGAATCACTTAAAGCAACCCCGTAAATTGGTCTAGGTTTAGATCCACTGCTTAAAACAAAGGCATCTTTTTTCGACTTAGCACTCTGAAATTTTAACTGACGCTCAGTAAAGCTGACACCTAACTTAAGGTAAATACGTCCAAACATGCCAAATACAGCATTGGCGCAGTCACTTTCACGCATCTCTTCGTATAGCACTTCACACTGCTGATAACTGTTACTAATATGCTCTAAAGAATCCTTAATATCATCTATGGATTCGCTAATCGCTTTAGCCACAGGGTTTTCAGCCCAGCTTGAAATTGGTATTAGTAATAAAAAAAACAAATAGAATCGGGCCATTTAGGACCTACTGGGTAATTAATAAAGAGTAGATAATGGTTAACTAATAAATTAAGCATAGCAAAGTATTTAATATTGATTGCTGGTCTATGCTTAAATATAAGCATGCACCAGGGCACTCCGAATTATGATAATTAAAACATTACTCGCCATTCTACTCAGCTTAAGTCTTGTGCAGACCAGCTTAAGCCTAGAACTTAACGGCATCGGCTCATATCAACAACTGCGTAAAGAATTTTATATTGGCGCGCTGTATCTAAATACACTTGAGTCGGACCCTGCAATTATAATGTCCAGTAGCAGTAGTAAGCGTATGGCCCTAAAAGTCACCACTAAGCGGTGGAGCCCAAGGCGCTGGTCACTTCAGTGGCAGAATGACATTGCCATCAATAACTCGTTTGCAGACGACCCAGATCTCACCCAACAGCTAATGACCTTTACTGGATTTTTAGGTGCAAAGCTTATTAACGGCGATGAAATAATTATTGATTATATTGCTGCAACAGGCACTGTGATTAAAATTAACGACGTTAAAATAATAGAAACAAAAACAGCTCAACTATTTAATTATATATTGAATGTGTGGATTGGAAAACTACCCCCTTCAGGTGAATTTAAAGACCGCATACTAGGACAAAAAGATGTCACTACTGACGAATTACTGAAACGCTATAATGCTATAACTTATGATAAGAGCCGTACCTTGCTGGTAGCTTCGTGGATAAAATCTAGAGAGGATGAAATATTAGCCACACAGCGTAAACAGCAACAAGCAGAGCAGGCACAATTAGCACAAGCACAGCAAGCCAAAGCCCAGCTAGCAAAAGACAGTGCTAATAAAAAAGCGGCTAACGCGGCTTCAGCTAATTTACAGCAAGTTAAAAAAACCTATCAACCACCTAAAGCAATTGTTAAAAAGAAAGTCATTAGTCAGAAGAAAAAAATTGCTAGTATTGCTTCCTCTAATTCGAAATCAAAAGATAAAGCCGTTGCTGCTGCAGAAAACCAATACTACTTAGATCTGTATCGCTGGGAGCTAACGAGTGAAATACGTAATGCCGTAGAGTACCCAGAATGGGCTAAAAAGTTTGGGCAGAAAGGCGACGTTACACTTAACTTTACGGTGAATAGAAAGGCCGAAGTAAGTAAAGTAGCCGGGCAGAATCCTGATATCTCAGTATTATTAGTATCTGAGCTGCATCGCGCTATATTGGCCGTGGTTCCATTTATTTTAGCACCTGATGCATTGACTGGTAACAACTGGCCAATGAGTATAACTTATCGATTTGATCCTAAATCTGATGAACAGTCATTCGTTAACAAACCTAAAAGACCTAACTCATTGAATAGTACAAAAAAAATAACTCAGGCTGATTATAAAAAAGTACTTAGTAATTATATTGCCGATGTTACCGAAAGAATTAACGACAAAATTGAATATCCTGTTTGGGCTAAAAAGTTAAACCAGAAAGGTAAAGTTGAGATTGAGATTACCATTACTAAAGAAGGTTCGGTCTCTAACATGGTGGATAAAACGGTCAGTCGCTATGAAACATTAAATCAAGAGGTTCGCAATGCAATAGAAGAGTCAGTTCCATTACCTTCTATTCCAGACGAGCTAAAACTAAACACTACAACAATTATTATAGAGCGTGATTTCAAATAAAATAAAATCATATAAAAATCTTACATTAAATCACAGGCACAAAAAAAGGAGCATTGAAAAATGCTCCTTTTTTTGTGCCTAACCAATCTCCAGATTAATCAGGCCTAACCCAGGGTGAGGGTTGTGTAACCTTTATTTTAAGCCTTAACTTAAAGCTGAGGTCCTGCTGCACAAATAGCATCAGAAACATCGTACTTTTTAAAGTTATCAACAAATTGCTTAGCCAGACCCGCTGCAACTTCATCGTATTTAGCTTGATCAGCCCAAGCGCCACGAGGATTCAGCAGTTTACTGTCAACGCCTTCAACCGCTTTAGGTACTTGCAAGCCAAATAATGGAATTGTTTCAGTCTCAGCATTACGTAATGCGCCTGATTGAATACCGGCAATAACCGCACGAGTAGTTGGAATTGAGAAGCGCTCGCCGCCTGCACCGTTAGGGCCGCCGGTCCAACCTGTATTTACAAGGTAAACTTGTGAATCAAATTCAGTTACTCGCTTCATTAGAAGCTCTGCGTATTCACCTGCTGGACGCGGGAAGAAAGGCGCACCAAAACATGTAGAGAAAGTAGACTTAAGACCTTTAGAACCGCCCATTTCTGTTGAACCTACTAACGCAGTGTAACCAGACAAGAAATGGTAAGCTGCTTGCTCTTTAGATAAGATAGAAACAGGAGGAAGAACACCCGTCATATCACATGTTAAAAAGATCACCGCTTTAGGCTCGCCCGCTTGGTTTTCTAAAACACGTTTTTCAATGTGCTCTAGAGGATAAGCGCAACGACCATTTTCAGTCAGGCTAACATCGTTATAATCGGCAACTCGAGTTTCGTCATCAATAACAACGTTTTCAACGATGGCGCCAAACTTAATCGCATCCCAAATAACAGGTTCATTCTTTTGAGAAAGGTCAATAGTTTTTGCGTAGCAACCGCCTTCGATATTAAATACTGTTCCTTTACCCCAACCATGCTCATCATCACCAATTAGGTAACGGCTTTGGTCAGCAGATAGAGTTGTTTTACCGGTTCCAGACAAACCAAAAAACAAACAAGTGTCGCCGTCTTCGCCCACGTTAGCTGAGCAATGCATTGGTAACACATCTTTTTCAGGTAATAGGAAGTTTTGCACAGAGAACATAGCTTTTTTCATTTCACCGGCGTAACGCATACCGGCAAGCAGTACTTTGCGTTTAGCAAAGTTAATCATTACACAGCCATCAGAATTTGTGCCGTCACGCTCAGGGACACATTCGAAACCTGCTGCGTTAAGGATCTGCCACTCTTCTTTGTCAGCTGGGTTATAACTTGCTGGGCGGATAAATAAGTTGCGACCGAACAGATTTTGCCACGCTGTTTGAGTCGTCATTTTAACTGGAAGATAATGATTAGAATCAGCACCCACGTGAACTTCAGATACAAACTTGTCGTGTTGGTCTAAATAAGTTTCAACGCGGTCCCAAAGGGCATCAAATTTTTCTGCATCGAAAGGACGGTTAACATTGCCCCAGTCGATGGCGTCTGAAGTGCTTGGCTCTTGTACAATGAAGCGATCCATTGGAGAGCGACCAGTACGCTTACCTGTGGTTACTACAAAGGCGCCATTGTCTTGCATGCGGCCTTCGCCGCGTTCAAGCGCTTTTTCTACTAGTACAGCAGAGGAAAGGTCGGTGTAAACGGTGGTCATAATATTGCCAATCCATAAGTTAGATCAAATAGCTTTTGGCTAAATGACTAGAGACATTACCGCTAATACTTGGATGTGCATTAACGAATTTTAAAAATTTGGTCGATAATTATGCCAGAAAATCCCCTCTAGGCGAATAGCAATGGCCAGAAAAGGGAGCATCGAAAGGGTTTACGACTACAAATGGAGCACAAGCCCTGTGAATACGGGGGATATACAGAGTATTTATGATGAATATATCTACTATAAATACAATCAATGTACAGGGAATTGCGCAAATGCCCATGAAATGGGACTTTTTGTAAATTTTTTACAAGATTTAATGGCGTCGTAGGGACAGAACCTACTAATTTCAGGCATCTAATTTATTAATTCCAGACACAAAAAGGCACCAATTAGGTGCCTTTTATAGAGTTCAGACTAATGCAGCCCCTTGCCTGCTTTTGCACTTTCTAGAGGAAATAATTCATTAACATCTAGCTGAGTAAAGCTGTAATGCTGTCCACAAAATTGGCAGTCGGCACGAATTTTACTTTGCTCTTCGATAATATCTTGGCACTGAACAAACCCTATATGTATCAGAGCTGTTGATAAGCGCTCTTTAGAACAGCTGCAACTGAATTGTAACGGCTCTTGGTCATACATCATTACTTTTTCTTCATTGTATAAACGATATAGTAATTCATTATTTTCTAAATGGAGTAATTCATCGCTGCGAACGGTACTGCCTAAATGCGTTAAACGATTCCAAGCATCTTCATCTACTTTGAGTCCTTCTTGAATTTCTCCTAATTCAGGTAGTTCTTGCAGTAAAAAACCCGCCGCAACATGGTCTTCACAAGATAGCCAAATACGCGTACCTAATTGCTCCGACTGCTTGAAGTATCCTTCCATACACTTGGCAATGTCGTCGCCCTCTAACGCCACAATACCTTGGTAACGCTGGCCTTTTTCTGGTTCCATGGTAATGACTAACTGCCCACTTGTACCTAGTAACTGACCCTCTGCAAGATTAATATCTAACTCGTCATCCATACGCGCTATGCCGCGTAGCTTTCCATCATGAGAGGTTTCGGCAAGCAAGAATTTAAGCGGGCCGTTAGTTTGAATTTGCAGTGTTAATAAACCTTTAATTTTCACTGTGGCGCTAAGTAATGCCGCTGCAGCTAATAATTCTCCCAGTAATTTATTCACTGGCTCAGGATAATTTTGACGCTGAAATATGTCTTTAAGTGTTTGCTTTAAACCCACCAGCTCACCTCGAACATGGGAGTTTGCAAAGGTGAATCGCTGTAAAGTGTCACTAGTGGCCATAACTTACCTGACTATAAATATAAAAATTTAAATTAAATTCTAAAAAAAGATAGAAAACTAAAGGTCGTTGTCATCACGAAATTTATGTATTTGACGACGCTCTTTTTTATTTGGCTTGTGGTCAAACAACGGATTTGCCTTACTGAATTTTCTTCGGCGCTCAGCTTCATCCATTCTTTGTTTAATACTCTCAGCGGTTTCTTCATACAATAATGCAGCCTCTGCGGCACCGCGACGTTGGTCACTAATAACTTTAATGAGCACCGTTTTTTCTTCAAAACCTTGGCGTACTTTTAACTTAGCACCCAGCTCTACCACCTTACTAACTTTGCTTCGCTGGCCTTCGTATTGTACTTTTCCACCTTCGATTGCACTTTTAGCAGTTGCACGAGTTTTATAAAAACGTGCTGCCCAAAGCCATTTATCTAAGCGAATTTTAATCTCTTTACTGTTGTCTAGTTTGCTCATGCTGCTACTTTTTTAGTGACTTGTTAGCCGCTGTTTGCCACTTGTTGATAGGGGCATTTATACTTCGGGCTAAGCCGTTTAAATATTAGGCATTATATCTTTGAATTCATCTACACTTTTGAACTGGTCTAACTCACGCTTCTCTTTTTGACTGTCAGGCTGGCAAATACATAATAAATGCTTAAAGCCAAATCGCTTTGCCGATTCTAACACAGCTAGACTGTCATCAATTAAAACAGTGCGTTCTATATCAAAGCCTTCGTCTGCTAAAAGATGATTCCAAAAGGCCTGATCTTCTTTTGGGTAGCGATAATCATGAGAGCTAATTATGCGGTCAACCATTTTATCTAAACCTGTGTGGATCATTTTTAAGTCCACACTATCTCGATGGGCATTAGTCACTATGACACTGCGCTTACCCGCTTGTTTTAGACTCGCTAAAAAATCAGGTACGTGGGGCCTAAATTGTATTTTATGAGCGATCTCATGCTTTATCTCAGCGATCGGCAGTTGCGTTAAGTCACTCCAATAATCTAAGCAGTACCATTCTAACTGGCCCACTTTTTCTTTCATTTGATCTGTTAACGTGGCTAACGCCTGTGCTGCGCTCATGTTGTGATGATCTGCATACTTAACGGGTAAATGTTCTAACCAAAAGTAATTATCAAAGTGTAAATCTAATAAAGTACCGTCCATATCTAATAAAACAGTATCTATGTCATTCCAATCGATCATTTAGGTAGCGCCTTTTATCGTTCACACTTATGCTATTGCAGTTAATTATAGTTGGATTACCATGAGCCAGAAACCAGAAATATTAAATTCGCACATTGTTGCGCAAAGTCGCTTGTTTAAAATCGAATCATTAGAGCTAAGATTTTCAAACGGTGTAGAGCGAACATACGAACGCTTAGTACCCGGTGGGTCTGGAGCCGTTATGATGGTACCTATTAACAAAAACAACGAAGTACTACTGATTAAAGAGTACGGCGTAGGTATCGAGGATTATACCCTAACTTTGCCAAAAGGCGCCGTGGATTTAGGTGAAACATTAGAACATGCCGCCAACAGAGAGCTGCAAGAAGAGATCTGTTATGGGGCGCACAAACTTCATCACCTTAAAAAGCTCAGCTTATCGCCTAGCTATATGAAAAGTGGAATTGATGTATATGTTGCGCTAGACCTATATGAGTCTTCGCTGGAAGGCGACGAGCCAGAACCTTTAGAAGTGGTGACCTGGCCTTTAGATAATATAGATGAACTTGTCTTGCGTAATGACGTAACAGAGGGCCGCGCCATTGCGGCTCTATATCTAGCCAAAGCTTGGCTAAATGCTCAAAATTAATAATAAATAAGGAGCGACTATGCAACCTAAGTATGCCGATGTAATTGCACTTGCTAAGCAGGCCGGTGATGCGATTTTAGATATTTATAATCGCAGCGAATACACCGTTATTGAAAAAGCAGACGAAAGCCCTTTAACAGATGCAGATTTGGCCGCCCACAATATATTAATGACAGGCCTGAAGTCTATTTTAGACCTACCAATTATTAGTGAAGAGTCTGACCTACCACCTAAAAAAGACAGGGACAGCTGGCAGCAGTTCTGGCTTATAGATCCTTTAGATGGCACCAAAGAATTCATCGATCGAAACGGCGAATTCACGATAAATATTGCGCTAATATCTAATCACGAGCCTGTTTTTGGACTTATATATGCCCCAGTGACTGATGAGGTCTTTTATGGTGGTGACGGAAAAGCCTACTGCATTAAAGGCCAGCAAGCTCCAGTTCGACTAAAAGCCAGTAATCCCAGCTTACAAATTAGAGAGGGCAAGCAAATTCGAATTTTTGGCAGTCGTCGACATGCCACCGACGAGGTTAAGCGTCTGCGCGAACATCTTATTGAACGCCTAGCACCAACCGAACTTATATCGGTAGGCAGCGCATTAAAACTGGCATACTTAGCTGACGGCCAAGCTGAATTATATCCAAGGTACGGTAATGTTAGCGAATGGGATATTGCGGCTGGTCACGCAATTTTACGCTGCGTGGGCGGTGACATCCTTACACTGCAATATGAGCCAATGAAGTACGGACATAAACCCAGCATGATTGTTCCTGGATTTTTTGCCATAGGCTGTCTTGAGTATGATTGGCGGCCTTTTTTATTAACTTAAATTATTATTCTTACAATAAGTATTTAGTCATCTTAATAGCCATAGGTTAATAACAATTGGGAATGAAACTGGCCGAACTGCATTGCTTTAGGCCAGCTGCAACATAAAAAACTTAAGTGCCATTGTTTTTGTCATTAGACTTTAATTTTTCATTCGAAAACAATGCTAGAACCGCCTCACAAAATTAATTTTTTTGACTAGACTTAAGTCAAACAAAGACAAGTGAGCGGATCATGACCTATAGTATCCACCCTAAGATTCATCGCTTAAACCATGAAATTAAAACCTTAGAGAGACTTTCAACCAGTGCCCGCCAGCGCATTGGTATGTCTAACCCTGCGGTACTTCAAAATTACAAAGAGATGATTGAAGTTCGTAAAGAGTTAATTGAAATGCTGCACAAAAAACACAAACTATATATGCAGCAAAGATTAGCCGCTAATTAATAAAAAATGCAGTACCACCAATACCCTAGGTGTTAAAAGGGCGCTATACGCGCCCTTTTTTTTACTCTAAGTTTTAATAGTCACTGTTTTGGCTAGCGCGTACTAGGCTTAGGAAAGTCCCTAATACCCTCTGTTGAATAACGCATTTCGCAGTCATCAATTGATTCTTTTACCACTCTCTTTTTAAAGGTATCTTCTACCTTCAACCATAAATCAACCATACTTGGATCGGCGCTAACTTCTTTAAAAGCCTGCTTTAAAAAATTTTGACGAGCCTGATAAACTTCTTCTGTAATATTTATATGCTTATGACCACTGGGTGGTGTTTTTCCACCGTATTGATTATAGCCGCCTAGGGCTGCCTGCATAAAATCAACTTGCTGAGATTCTATATGTTCGCGGGGAATTCCCTCAAAAAACTGCCTCAACCAAGGGTCTGCATAAATTTTATCATAAAAACAATTGGTCACTCGCTGTACTGCCGCGCGGCCACCCATAGCTTCAAACTGGAGTGCTTTATCTGGTGTCATATTAACTTCTTAGCAATATTTAAATTAACCAACCGTTCGTGCAACCGCGGCCAATAAACGTTCTTTATCAATCGGCTTAGCAATCCAACCGGTTGCACCAACCCCTTCAGCTTTTTGTTTTTTATATTCAGCTGTTTCAGTTGAAATAACTAAAATCGGCTTAATTTTGTACCCTTCGATTTTACGAAGACTACTAACTAAAGTCATACCGTCCATTTCAGGCATTATTAGATCGGTAATCACTAGGTCTACGGTGTGACTTTTAGCCCACTCCAACGCTTCTTTACCATTCTCTTTGACAAAAACAGTATGCCCTGCGCCTTCAAGCACTACCTGCATAAGACTGCGCATGGCTAAACTATCGTCTACCGCTAAAATACTGGCCATTTTGCTTCCTAATATTCTAAGGCTAATCAATTTAACGCCTTAATGAGAGCATAGATCAGGTGCACTAAAAGTGGGATTTTTTAGCTCAGAATAACGTTTATTTCGCTAGCTCAACCCGGTTTCGACCTTTGCTTTTGGCTTTATATAGGGCTTTGTCAGCCCGAGATAATACTTCATGAAAAGGCTCTGACCCTTTTTGTCTAGCCAAGCCAAAACTGGCGGTAATATGTAATGGTTTACGCTGACTGCCTTTGCCTTTTTGGCTTTTAGAACGCTCTTGGCTTTTTGGATACAACGGATATTGCTCTAACTTATCGCGGGTCTCTTCTAAATAACGTGACACATCTACGCTGTCGCTATTTGAAAAAATTAATACAAATTCTTCTCCACCGTAACGATAGGCATGAGCTTTTGTAGTTTTACTTAATAAATTAGCCACCATCTTCAAGACATCGTCGCCCACCTGATGCCCATGATTATCATTAAATTGTTTAAAATGATCCACATCAGCCATGGCTAAAAAGTATTGCTTACCTTGAGTTTTCAACTTAAATTCCATGGCTCTGCGACCCGGTATGCCAGTTAATTCATCGATAAACGCCATGGCATAACCATCCACTGTTAGGGTAAATAATACCGCTAATGCCACCCACAATAAGACATGATCTTGCTCAGCCCATCCCAGTGGATAAACCCAAACCCCTAACATTGGCCACAGCGCCGCCCAACGACCATGACGCTGCCAGTAAATTGCAAAACTGACACACGCACCAATTAAAACAAGTCCCGCCCAAAATATGAATTGACCGTTGTATGCCAGAATTTCTTCAGGGAATGAAACAAGGTTAAAGCCGAGCAGAACCACCCCAAGCAATAACCCATAATTGAGCAGATGAATATTGTGCAGCCAAGGGCGCTGGTTCCATTGAAAATTAATAATGGCCAGATAAACAAGCACCGCTTCTAATAAAAATGGCGCTGAAGTGTCAAATCCAAACGTCCAAGTATTTGGTAAGACCAAAAGAACCACAGGTAATAACGCAAATATAGTCTGCTGAAGTAATAATAAATAACAACGGGCAATACTAAAAACCAGCATCCCAATAATTAAGTAGGTTGGAGTTGCCGCTTCCTGAGTTGGCAGAAAATGTAATGCAAGCAGCATAATTAAAGGTACGGCAATGTTTAATATCGCCAAACGCAACTTCATAAATAATCCAAATTAGTATTATGAAATCAGTATAGCTGCATATTTGAAGGATGGAGGTGGCCTGATAATAGTAACTAGGCTACAAAGGGTAAGACAAAGGCGCAAAGGATGCCCATAAAGCTCATACTTAATGCGGCAAATGCCCCTTGTTCGCTACCAAACTCTAACGCTTTAGATGTGCCCACTGCATGCGCGCATATACCCAGTGCACAACCCTGAGCGGGGGCCGAATGAATATTAAAAAGCTTAAATAACCACGGTGCCATAATGGCTCCAAAAATACCTGTGAACATAATAATGGCTGCCGCCAAAGCGCCTAATCCATTTATTTCTGGGGTAATTTTCAATCCAAATGCGGTGGTTACCGATTTTGTCCACATGGAATTAACCGTTAATTCTGAGCCACCCATTGCCGCTAATATACCCACAGCAATCAAAATCGTTAATCCACCGCCTAAAATATTACTCACCACAAACGGTAACCAATATTTTTTAAGTGAAGCTAAGTTCTCATAAAGTGGAATAGCCAATGCAACAATCACAGGGCCTAAAAATTGACTAATAAGTTGCGCACTTTGCATATAACGGTCAAAGCTAAGGTCGGTAAACAGCACCACTAAACACAAGCTTACAACGCTCACCATAACTGGATGTAAAAATGGCTGATGGGCACTTTTTCGAAACATCCATAGGCCCAACTGAAAGCTCATTAAGGTTAAAAACAAACCTAAGTAAGGGCTTTGCCAAACGCTGTTAATGGCGCTACTCCAGTCTAAGGTCATGAGTTATGGTCCTTGTTTTGACTGGCGTTTAGCTGATTTTTAATAAGCCTCTGGGCTAACAATCCACAAACCGGAATACCCACTATTAAGCTGACTAAAATAGCCGTTAGCAATGCAAAACCTTGCTGCTCTATAATGCCCATAAAGTTCACGATACCCACCGAGGCTGGAACAATGAACAAAGGCAGGTAGGGTAAAATACCATTACTGCTAGTTTTCAGGTCGGTACTAATCCCCCCCTTTATTAATAACGTAATGAACAACAGTATCATGCCTAAAACTGACCCTGGAACAGGCCAAGATAAAAGGTTGGCAACAAACTCGCCAATGAGCAAATACATCAAAAGAATAATTAAACCGTATAGCATGTCATTTTTTAACCAATTTAATAAAGGTACTCGCCACATAAGGGATGGCGGATTGTGTCCCAAAGTTATTCACTAGGTTATCCACAGGTAGTGTGGGTAACTTGAAGTGTTTTGGGCTCTGTAAGTATTTAGGCGAGCAGTTTAACAGTTCATGATCAAATATTTTAAACATTCTGCTATTATGGTTTCAATTCAAAAAATCTGTGATCTATATGTCTGCAAAGCAAGCAAAAACTCATGTTCTACGTATCGCCACTCGTAAAAGCAAACTGGCGTTATGGCAAGCTGAATATGTAAAAGCTGAACTGAAAAAGTTCCATCCTGAAGTAACCGTAGAACTTGTCACGTTTACCACTCAGGGTGATAAAATTCTCGATACGCCATTAGCTAAAATTGGCGGTAAAGGCTTGTTTGTAAAAGAATTGGAAGCCGCCATGTTAGATGGACGCGCCGATATTGCCGTACACAGCATGAAAGATGTACCAATGGAATTTCCAGAAGGTTTAGGATTAGAAGTAATTTGTCCTAGGGAAAACCCCACTGATGCATTTGTTTCAAACACTTACAAAGCGTTTGAAGATTTGCCGCAAGGCGCTCATGTAGGTACCTCTAGCCTACGCCGTCAGTGTCAGTTATTAGCCGCGCGCCCCGATCTTAAAATCACCAGTCTACGTGGCAATGTACAAACACGTCTGGGAAAACTAGATAACGGCGATTACGACGCTATTATTTTAGCCAGCGCAGGCTTGATCCGCTTAGAATTAAGAGACCGCATTGCTCAATACATTGATGACACCGTTAGCTTGCCAGCAGGTGGCCAAGGAGCGGTTGGCATTGAATGCCGAAATGAAGATGAACACACCAAAGCATTGTTAGCCTGCCTGCATCACGCAGACACTGCCAGTCGTGTTTTGGCTGAACGCGCATTAAACCGTCGTTTAGAAGGTGGCTGCCAAGTACCAATTGCATGTTATGCCACGCTTGATGGCGACCAATTGCACCTTAGAGGTCTAGTGGGAAGTGAAGACGGTTCAGAGATTATTCGGGCTGAATCTAGTGGACCAGCAAATAGCTGCGAGCAACTAGGCATTAAAGTAGCCGAACAATTATTAGCCAAAGGGGCTGGCCGCATATTGAGTGAAGTATATGGCCGTAACATCGAGTAATAATCGTGTTATAAAATACACCTTTGGTGCACTAAAAACCCCTAGGGCGGCAGCTAATTGTGAGCGATAAAAAAGTATTGATCACCCGCCCTGAGGGGCAGCAACATGGTTTAATAACAGCACTTACTGCACATAACTGGCAGTGCTTTCACGAGCCGCTTATTAGTATTGAGGCAATAATAGAAACGGATGAAGGTTTTCATGATTTAAAAAATAAAATCATGAATATCGACATTTATGACATCATCATAACGGTCACCAGCAATGCGTCGTCACTGGCCTACGAATGGATTGATCAATACTGGCCCCAGCTTCCTATTAACACCCAGTGGTTTGCAGTGGGTAAAAGTAGCGCACAGCCGCTTTTGCCATTGGGCATGGAGATTAAAAGCCCAGTAAACAAACACAGTGAAGGCTTACTAGCCTTGCCAGAACTACAGCATCTAAACGGCAAAAAAGTATTGATTTTAAGAGGTACTGGTGGCCGTGAATTAATCGCCCAGACCCTGACCCAACGCGGTGCCATTGTTAGCTACGCAGAGCTTTATCATCGCCAAGCCATTAACATAGAAAAGAGTCGGCTATCAGCTCTACTAACTGAACAACAAATACACTATGCTTTAGTTACCAGCGGTGAAATGGCCGAACAGCTGACCAATGGGCTAACACCGTTAATTAGAAGTCAGCTTCAGTTAATTATACCTAGCCAGCGTATATACGATAATTTATTAAACATGAATCTAGTCAAAACATTTGCCGGAGTTCATGTTTGCAACAACTTAGATGCTGAACATGTAGTTACGTTTTTAGATGAGCTTTATCAGCAAACCGAAAAAGTATAAATCAAGCCAATATATAATGGCTTAAACACAGTTCTATATAGGATAAAATTGTGAGCGACCAAAACAATAGAAGCAAAGCCGTAGCTGACTCGTCAAATATTTTATTAGATGATAAGTCCACCTCACCTAAAAACAGCAAAAACGTGCTTGCTATTATCAGCCTTATTGTAGTGATTCTAGCTAGTGGCTTTTTCATGTATCGCATAGAAATGCTGGCACTAGAAAATAACTCATTAGAGAAACACTTAGCCATAGTCACTGAACAAAATACAAACCAAGTTCAGCAAAGCGGCCAATTCATCGAGCAACTTGAGCAAAGTAAGCAGCAGTTGAATGCAATGAATAGCCAGTTGGCTTTTATGCAGCAAACGCTAAATCAAATTCCTGGAGCACGCCTAGATGACTGGAAACTAGCCGAGGTAGAATACTTACTGCGACTAGCCAATCAAAGAGTTTCGCTACAAAAAGAAATAACGGGCGCAAGCGCTTTGTTTGATGCCGCCGACAATGTATTAGCCGCACTAGATGACCCTGCTATGACAGTGGTACGAGAAAAAATAGCTGAAGAAATGCTAATGCTGGGTAAAGCTAATTCCATTGATCAACAAGGGATATATGCAAAGCTACAAGCGTTAAAAACGGTTATTCATGAAACGATTCAACCACCAAAAGCATTTGTTAAAAATGAAGCTATGGCTAGCACAATAAACATTGAAGAATCAAAAAACACTGGAATTATTCAACAATTACTTTCTTTAGTGAGTGTGCGTACTCGTGACAATGCATTTGATGCACCATTGGCCAGCGAACAATACCAGTTATTAGAACACAGCTTAACGTTAATGCTTGAACAAGCTCAATGGGGTTTATTAAAAGGTGATCAAGCATTGTATGAGTCCAGTCTTGAAAATGCTAAAAGCTGGATACAAAACACTTTACGACATCAGCAAGCTAATAATTTGCTAAACCAAGTTATTTTATTAAAGTCATTACAGGTAAGCTCGACATTACCAAATGTTAGCGAGTCGTTACGCCTACTTAGACAAATAATTAAAGATCGTACTTATGCACCAACAACTAAAACTGAAAAAGATGACGGTAAAATAAGCGTTATTAAGCAGGAGCAAGCTTAATGAGTAAACGTCTGCTTTTATTGATCGCTTTACTATTTATAGGTACGTTGCTTGGTTACTACATGTTACAAGGCAGTGGTTACGTTTTAATAAGTTTTCAGCAATGGGTTATTGAGACCAGCCTTTGGGTCTTTTTATTATTGTTAACTAGCGCTATCTTAGTGATTTATGGCGGCATGCAACTTGCCATTTCAATTATAGCTTCTCCGCAAGCTATTAAAAATTGGCGAGAACAACGCAGTGCAAAAAGTGCCATTGGTAAAACTGTTAAAGGCTTAATCTATCTTGCTGAAGGTGATGTGAAAAATAGCGAGAAATTATTAATGGCCGGCGCTCATGGTAATGGCAAAATAATAAACTATTTAGCTGCTGCAAGGGCGGCACAAATTGCTGGCGATTATGAACGCAGTGATAACTTTATGACTCAAGCAGCAAAAAGTACCAAGGGCGCCGATTTAGCTGTTGGATTGCAGCAGGCACAGCTTCAGTTAGAGCGAGAGCAGTTTGAACAATGCCTAGCCACTTGCCTACGTTTAAAAAAACAATTTCCTAAAAATCAAAACGTCAGCAAAATGTTAATGAAAGCGCACATGAAGCTTAACGACTGGAAAGCCGTTTTAGATATTTTACCGGGTATTAATAAACATAAATTCTTGGCGAACAAAGAACTGGCTAATTTAGAAATTACCGCTTATGGCAAATTGATTGAACATATGATTCGATCACGGGATAGCAGTAGTAAAGATCCAGAGGCATTATTAGAAGTTTGGAAAAGTATTCCAAAAAATACTTTAAAGAATTTAGATTTTGCCCCATTAGCCCATGCATTTATTGAACATTTAATGCAACTTGGTGCCGATGAAATAGCTGAGCAACAATTACGCCGAATCTTACCATTTCATTTTACTCCCGAACTGGTTAATTTATATGGGTGGATTAAGAGCAGCAAACCAAAACTGCAATTATTGTTTGCTCAAGATCAGTTAAAACAACGCCCTAACGATGCAGGGCTATTATTAGCACTTGGGCGCATTAGCATGCGTAATGAACAGTTCCCCCAAGCTCAAGATTATTTTGAAGCCAGCTTAGCTCAACAGAATAATGCTGAGATTCGATGTGAATTAAGTCGTTTGTATTTGGCCAAGCACGAAGACGAAAAGGCATTAGAAATGCTTAGACAAGGGTTAGGGTTAGAACTGCCAGAGCTGCCACTTCCCAATTAATACCTTAAAAATTTAATCTTTAGACAAAAAAATAGCGAACAATGTTCGCTATTTTTTTAGTTACTAGGTTGCTTACTCTAGTCACCAACAGACATGCTGTTAGCTTCTAAACTATCTTTATCAAAGTCTACTCCAATAATAGGCTGGCCTTTCCTATCACCTTTTTCAGAAAACCAGTACACCGATAGCTCACCATCGCCAACTAAAATCATAGGTGCTTCTAGATCATCTATGTATTGGATGTTGTTAGCTGGTTTATTGTCCTCGATAAACTCTAACGAACGTTCAACCAATGCCACATAATTAGCTTCAATCAACTGACCGTAAGCTAAAAGATCGTCAGCTGAAATAGGCTTGTCTATTGATACAGTCAACTCTGCGTGATTATAAGTTAGCACCGTATCAAAGCGATCGTCGTATTCTGTAAATTGGTCCATGGGCCTAACTCTTGTTATTCATAATAATTTGGCGCATTTTAACAGGGTAATTATATTTAGCTAGCCGCACATATAAGTGCCGGTGCCCACTGCAATTAACTCGTCGATTTCATTTTTAAATTCCATACGAGTAACTGCAACTTTTGATCCAATTCTTAAGATACTGGCCGAAGCAAAAAACTCTTTGCCCTTGCCAGGTCTTAAATAGTCTACTCGCATGTCAATGGTACCCAGTTTAGATAAGCTTTTTATACGCTCTTCTTTTGGTAGGTCACTCTTCCGAGCATAGGCACCGACTAATGCGGCAGTACCTCCCGCTACGTCTAACGCAGAGGCAATCACACCGCCATGTAATATACCCTGCAACCAGTTACCCACCAGCTCGTCTCGCATTTCTATTTTAAATACAATCTCATCGGCGTTAAAACTTTTAACTTTTAAACCAATCAGTTTATTAAAAGGAATTTGCTCCATGAAATTTAACGCTAGATTAAGTTCGGCTTCATTGAATTCTGTTTTCATTAGTTTCGCTTATTATTTTCTTCTGCGAGTATGCAGTTTTTCTACAATTTTAAGTAGACCTTGAGGGGCATGGTTACGCTTCCATTCGCCAGCTACATACTTATTAGCCTCCATCATAGTTGGATAAGCATGGATAGTGCCCAGCAGCTTGTTAAGCCCCAAACCATGACGCATGGCTAATACAAACTCAGCATTTAACTCACCAGCCATAGCACCCACTATTGTGGCACCTAAAATCTTATCTTTGCCTGGTACGGTAAGTACCTTTACAAAGCCAGTAGCAACTTGATCTACAATCGCTCGATCTAATTCTGCCATTTCGAATTTGGTTACTTCGTAAGGAATACCCTTTGCTTTAGCATCGGTTTCATTCAAACCCACGCGGCCAATTTGTGGGTCTGTGTAGGTCGCCCAAGGTATAACTGAATAATCGGTTTTGAATTTTTTGAAGTGACCAAACAGTGCATTTACACTTGCATACCAAGCTTCGTGGGCTGAAACGTGGGTAAATTGATAGCCCCCAATCACATCGCCTACAGCATAAACACCGGGTGTAGTGGTTTCTAAATATTCGTCAACTTGGATGAATCCACGCTCATCTAACTGCACGTCTATATTTTCTAATCCATATCCGGTGACGTTAGCTTCGCGGCCAACAGCCATTAACATGTCGTCGAAGGTAATTTCTTGCTGACCGTCTGGCCCTTCAATCACTGCTGTTTTAATGCCGTCTACAAGTTTAAATTCAACCGGTTTAAAGCCCGACATAAGATTTATGCCGTCTTCAGAAAATTGCTTGCTCACATGTTCAATTACATCAGCATCTTCACGCCCAAGTATATGTGGCGCTGGATCTAACATAATTACTTGGCTACCTAAACGCTGAAAGCTTTGCGCTAACTCACAACCAATAGGACCTGCTCCAACCACTAACAGAGTTTTAGGTTGCTGCTTAATTTCCCATAACGTATCTGAGGTGTAATAACCCACGTCATCGATACCCGGTATAGGGAATACTTTAGGACGGCCACCTGCTGCAATAACAATATTTCTAGCGGTTCTAGTTTCTTTGCCATCGGCTGTTTCAATTTCAACTGTCCATGGATTAATAATAGTCGCGGAGCCTATTACGCAATTAACTCCTAGACCAGTGTAACGCTCTACGCTGTCATGAGGTTCAACCAACGCTATACCATCATGTACCGATTTCATGACCTGCTGGAAGTCAACTTTAACCTCTCCTACGTTCACACCTACTTTACTGGCATGACGGGCTTCATGGGCCAAACTGGCGGCGTGAATGATAGCTTTAGATGGCACGCAGCCTGTATTCAGGCAATCGCCACCCATTTTGTGCTTTTCAATTAATGTTACTTTAGCTTTTGTCGCTGCAGCAATATAACTACTTACCAGTCCACCTGCTCCGGCACCAATCACTAATAAGTTGTCATCGAATTTACTTGGACGGTTATACACCTTTAAAGCACGATTCTTTTTCACCTTGCCTAATATGGTTCGTGCTATCCATGGAAATATTGCCAGTAGTACAAAGCTGCCTAAAATACCTGGGGTTAAGATACCTGAAAATGAAAGTTCGTTAAGCTGTCCTAACTGCGCCCCTGCATTAACAAATACAGCTGTACCAGCCAACATACCAACTTGGCTTACCCAATAAAATGTCCATGCACGAATTGGCATTAAACCCATTACAAGGTTAATAACAAAAAACGGCACCACTGGAATTAAGCGTAAAGTGAATAGATAAAAAGCTCCGTCTTTTTCAACACCTGCGTTAATGGTTTTTAAATAGCCGCCAAATTTAGTTTGTACCCAGTCTTTTAATAACAGCCGGGTCATTAAAAATGCCAACGTAGCACCTAATGTACTCGCAAAGCTTATGAGTAATAAACCCCAGCCCAAGCCAAAGATAGCGCCACCAATGAGAGTTAACGCTGCGGCTCCTGGGATCGATAAAGACGTGGCGACCACATAAACGCTAAAAAATATGGCGGCGGTGAGCAGTGGGTCTGACTGAAATAGATTCTGATAAAATTCGGGTAATAGATATTGCTGAGCGTCAAAAACAACAATGGCACTAATAATTGCGGCTATAACCCCAATAATAATAAGCTTTTTCATTTAAAGGTGTTCCAATATGAATTTATCTTGAGACTAGCATAAAGGCTAATTGGTTCATGTAACACCATGAATAGCTGCATTTTTTGCTAAGTATCACTAAACTGAAACATAATTGAGTTAAAATCAGCATGATGTTCAGCCTTACAGTATAATAATAGGCATATATAGCATCAGTAATATTTGGAACACGACATGGCTTTTTCTGACGGACAACGTATTTTTCCACTATCTCGTATGCGCCGAATGCGTGCAGACAACTTTAGTCGCAGCTTAATGCGTGAAAACGTTTTGACCCCCAGCGACTTAATTTTTCCAATGTTCATAATCGATGGTAAAAATAAGCGTGAAACTATTGCCTCTATGCCGGGTATTGAGCGCCTATCTATTGATTTAGCAGTGGCAGAATGTAAATTTTTAAGTTCTTTAGGCATACCAGCCGTTGCATTGTTTCCAGTCACGCCGCTTGAACACAAAACATTATTAGCTGAAGAGTCTTACAACCCTAATGGTATTGCCCAACGAGCGGTAAAAGCGATTAAAGATGCTTGCCCTGAAATGGGAGTGATTACTGACGTGGCACTAGATCCTTTTACTACCCATGGTCAAGACGGCATAATTGATGATAAAGGCTATGTGCTCAACGACATAACGGTTGAAACACTGATGAAACAGGCTGTAAGTCATGCTAACGCAGGGGCCGATATAGTAGCGCCAAGCGATATGATGGACGGCCGAGTTTTAATGATTCGTGAAGCACTGGAAGAAGAGAATCATGTAAATACTCGCATTCTGGCCTACAGTGCTAAATATGCATCAGCTTATTATGGCCCATTCCGCGACGCCGTTGGCAGTGCCGGTAACCTAGGTAAAGGCAATAAATTTACCTATCAAATGGACCCAGCAAACAGTAATGAAGCACTGCACGAAGTAGGCTTAGATTTGGCCGAAGGCGCTGACATGATTATGATAAAACCGGGCATGCCATATTTAGATATCGTTAAATCAGTTAAAGATGAATTTAAAGCCCCTACATTTGTCTATCAGGTGTCTGGTGAATATGCCATGCACATGGCTGCATTCCAGAATGGCTGGTTAGATAAAGACAGCACCATGTTAGAAAGTCTAATGTGCTTCAAGCGTGCTGGAGCCGATGCCATACTCACGTATTTTGCTAAAGATGCGGCCATTTTACTCAACAAGTAATGACATACTGAATTATCGAAAGATAGAATAATAGAATTGAAAAGTATTAAGGATAATAATGAGTAACCCTATCGAATCATTGAACGAAGAAATTGACTTACAGTCTCCCGGTTATTATTCCAATCGTGAGCTTAGTCATTTACAGTTTAATATTCGAGTGCTTGAGCAAGCACTGGATGAAACTCATCCGTTACTAAATCGCTTAATGTTTTTATGTATTTTTTCTAGCAACCTAGATGAATTTTTTGAAGTTAGGGTTGCCGACCTTAAAAAGCAACTGGCTTTTAGCCGTGAGATGCCTGGTCCAGATGGTGTTGCGCCCGCCGAAGTGCTTGAGCAAATTTATCATTTAACAAAAGAGACCGTAGAACGTCAATATCATGTGTTAAATGATCAACTGATCCCACAATTAGAAGCTGAAAACATTCGCTTTATTCGTCGCGGTGAATGGACTCCTAAACAAAAAAAATGGGTAAAAAAATATTTCGATGAGCAAATACAGCCAGTTATTAGCCCCATTGGTTTAGACCCGGCCCACCCATTTCCACGACTAGTGAATAAATCACTAAACTTTATTGTAGACCTAGAAGGTAAAGATGCATTTGGTCGAAATACCGGTTTAGCATTAATACCGGCCCCACGTTCGTTACCTAGAATTAATCGTCTGCCCGATGATATTTGTGATGGCGGTGACAACTATGTATTTTTATCCTCTATGATCCATCAATTTGCTGATGAACTATTCCCAGGAATGAAGGTAAAAGGTTGTTATCAATTTCGCATAACACGTAATGCAGACTTAACGTTTAATCAAGAAGACGTAGCTGATTTAGCCAGCGCATTGCAAGGCGAGTTACATGCCCGTCATTACGGTGATGCTGTTAGGCTAGAAGTCGCAGATAATTGTCCAGAAGAGCTTTGGCAGTTCCTGTTAACTAAATTTAATTTATCTGAGCAAGATATTTACCGCGTGAATGGACTGGTTAATGTGCATAGGCTAATGGCCGTTGCCGCTGGTGCCGAACGACCCGAACTGCGCTACCCAGCGTTTACACCCAGCATTCCAAAAGGCTTGATTGGTAAAAAAGACTATTTTGAAGCCATTAAAAAAAGCGACCAACTGTTATTACATCCGTTTCAAAGTTTTACTCCCGTAGTCGATCTGATTCGTACTGCCGCACAAGATCCACAAGTACTTGCAATAAAACAAACCTTGTATCGTACGGGTGCTACATCTGAAATTGTAAATGCTTTAGTAGATGCCGCACGTAAAGGCAAAGAAGTTACAGTGGTAATTGAATTACGTGCACGCTTTGACGAAGAAGAAAATCTTTATCTCGCTAACCGCTTACAAGAAGCGGGAGCCGTAGTAGTGTATGGGGTAGTGGGATATAAAACACATACTAAGATGATGCTGATTGTACGTCGTGAGAATAAAAAACTACGTCGTTATGTTCACTTAGGTACCGGTAATTATCATGCAGGCAATGCCAGACTTTATACAGATTACAGTTTATTAACGTCGTCTGACGACATAACGGAAGATGTGCACAAGGTATTCCAACAACTGACTGGAATGGGAAAGGCTTTAAGCATAAAGAAAATTTATCATGCACCTTTTACCCTGCATAAAAGTTTAATGACCTTAATAGCTAAAGAAACTGATAATGCTAAAGCTGGTAAAGCCGCGCGTATAATTGTTAAAGTAAATTCATTAACCGAACCTAAACTGATACAAGCTCTCTATCAAGCTAGCCAAGCTGGAGTAAAAGTTAACTGTATTGTAAGAGGTATGTGTCGTTTATTACCAGGTATTGCAGGTGTCAGTGAAAATATCGAAGTTCGTAGCATTATTGGCCGATTTTTAGAACACTCTCGAGTTTATTATTTTGAGAATAATGGCTCTGCTAAAGTATTTTGTGCCAGCGCTGATTGGATGGAACGTAATTTATTTAAACGGGTTGAAACCTGTTTTCCAATAGATAATGCCACTTGGTCTAGCCGAGTAATATCAGAATTAGAATTGTATCTACAAGATAACTGCCAAAGCTGGATCTTACAATCTGATGGGTCTTATATTAAGTCTGAACCCAAAGAGGGTGAAGAACGTATTAGCGCGCAGCAAACACTACTAGAAACATTGGGGGCATAGCAGCCTATAGTTTAGGCTGCTGTGATATTTATTAGGAGAAAAATATCCAACAAGTTAAATACCCTGAATTATCTCTTAATAAAGTTCACATGTTTTATGCTGATGTATCTGCGTTAGATACAATAGACCCAGTTACGGCTAATAGCTGGCTTAACCAATCGGAACTGGAACACATAGAGCGTCTACATTTTACCCACGATAAAATGTTATATAAATTAAGTCACTGTATGCTTCGCTGGGTCTTGTCTCAGTATTTAAATCTAGCTCCAGAGCAAATAGAATTTAATATAAATGACTTCGGAAAACCAAGACTAAAACTCAATTGTGATATTTTTTTTAACATATCTCACACCAATGGAGTAGCTGTCATTGCAGTTAGCAAAATTGAACAACTGGGGATTGATATAGAAAAAATAAACAGCGAAAAAGAAGTTAGTAAAGTAGTTACTCACTACTTTCATCCTGAAGAGACTAGTCTATTAGAAAGTTTGGCTACAGGAAAAAAAGTTAAAATATTTTATACAATCTGGACATTAAAAGAAGCTTACATTAAAGCCAAAGGGTTAGGGCTATCTATAGAATTAAATAGATTTAACTTTAAACTACCGACTGAAGATTTATTACAGGTAATTTTTGAAAAAGAACTAAACGAAGAATCGAACTTATGGCAGTTCGCTGTATTTGAATCTGAACAACATAAAAACTTTATAATCTCTGTAGCGGCTAAATGTTCCCAGCTGAATATTAAAGCTTATAATATTCAGCTAGGAAAAAATAATCTTATAGATCATCCGCAAAATCTATTACGTAGAAATATTGTCAGCTAAAATAAACTAGTTTTAAACAACCGAATCGCTGCTATCGATTTCAACTTTATTATCGGTATGGCTATGTTCTTTAACCATATTTTTTGCCATAGGTTTATTCATCCACGAATCCCACATAAATGGGACAAGTAACTGCTTCCAGTAGCTATTCATTGGGTAGTGCTCCTCACCTTTTATACCAAGTTGTTCTGGAGAATCGGATAAGTTTTTTAGATAAGAACCAAACATAATGTCGAATACTATAAAAATTGCACCACAGTTTTTACTGCCCTCTTCAAATTTATGAGAATGATGCCAACGATGCAACTCGTTGGTAGAAAACAAGTAATTTAATGGCCCATGTTGAAGCTTTATATTTGCGTGCTGAAATGAACCCGCAATACCTAATACCACTGAGTGCATAATAAGCGCTTCATGACTAGCGCCCAATACAAGTGGAGGCAAGATAGCTAATATATAGGTAGCAGCGTGATACATCGGGTGCAACCTAAAGCCGTTTAACAAGTACATACGCTTAACAGCGTGATGACTTGAGTGGAAACGCCATAAAAATAAGTTATGGTGACTCCAACGGTGAAACCAATATTTATTAAAATCAATCATCACAATTACAATCAATACTTCTGCCCAAAGAGGTAGACTTTCAAAAACTGAAAATGCTTGGGGTAAATCTAACAGCATTAAAATAGTTACAGCAATGGCAGGACCAAGCGCTGTTAAAAGTGGTTCCATAATAAAAGCGACAATACCAAGCGATCCCAGATCAGTATTTGTATCTCCTATGTTTTTGTTCCAGCTTTTTTCTAAAGGGTGTTTTCTTTCTAATATAAGAACCATTACCATAACTAAAATAGGGATGGCAAAATAAGTTACTTCTACATACTGCTGAATACTTAGCAGGTAAAACATAAGCCCTACGCCTATTAAAAGCGTAACTGGGAACAGTAGCCGTTCGAATAAATTTATCCAAACACTGTTAATTAAAACAGACTGCTCAGCGGTATTCATAGTGTCTGACATATTTCAATTTCTCCTTTTAATCTAATTTTTATGTTAACTAATTTTTTTAATTTACTTATCTTTATCAAATTTTAGTAACAGACTGGGCACTAAAAAAAAGTCTACTAAAAATGCAAAAGCAATAGTCACAGTTGTTAGTATCGCCATATTGGCCGTTATATTCATGTTTGAAAATCCAAGCATTGAAAACCCGGCAATTAGTACAATAGAAGTCACAAATAGTGCAACACCCACTGTGCCGAATGCATATGTAATTGCGGCTTCGGTGCCATAACCAAGCTCACGTCTAGCTCGCTGATATTTACTTAAAAAATGAATGGTATCGTCTACCACTATTCCAAAAGCTATACCAAAAGTGACAGTAATTCCTAGATCGATTTCACCGCTCACCCATGCCCAAACACCAAACGCCATTGCTACAGGAATTACGTTACTTACTAAGCTAATAGCAGCCAAGGTCGCTGATCTTAAAATAAAAATTAATAAACCAGACATAATAAATAGTGCACCAATGAGTCCTCCCAACATGCCATCTATACTGCGCTTACCAATATGAGCAAACATTAATGGTGCACTTGCGCCCTCTGACCACATTACCTCTGGCATATTATCCTTTTGCCACTGCAGCGCTTTTTCGTTCAATGCAATGTGATATCGACCTTCGGTATTTGTCATGGTAACTCGGACTCGGCTAGCCGATTTTTGACTGGTCACCATGTTATTTATATCCATACCGTTTGGTAGTGATAACTCGTAAAGTAAAAGATACTGAGAGACTGCTTCAGGGCTTATAGGGATTTTATAGAACATATCATCATCGGCATGCAGCGACTTATTAATCCGCTTAATGACATCTACAAAGGTATCTACCTGTATTACATCGGGTTGTTTTTTTAACCACTTTGCAAACGCATCAACTTTGGCAAGATATTCTGGGTTGGTAATACCGTTTTCTTCTCCTGAATCTATTGAGTAATTAAGAGCACCCAGTCCAGTAATATTAGTATTTACAAAATCTAAGTGCTGACGAATGGTTTGTTTTTCACCAAAGTATTTAACTGGATTATCATTGATTACATTCATTGAAGAAGATAAAACAAAAAATAAGGCTAGACCACTCATTAACCAGAGCAACCAGCGATTATTATTAATAATCCACCCCGCCAATCCTTCCATTTTTTTAGAACGAGTATCTGTATTAGATTCAACCTTTGGTAGTTTATGAGGGATTAGCATTATCAGCGAAGGTAAAAAAATCAATGCAAACACCATCGCATATATCACACCACTAGCTACTACATATCCTAACGCTTGATAAGGAGGTGAGTCGTTAAAGTGTAAGGTTAAAAACCCTAACACTGTCATAAAAGTCGTTAAAAACACTGGTACAAAATTTATTCGCAAACTACTAATCATGGCCACCTGTTTAGTGCGACCTAATTTTAATTCATCAGAATAGTTACTAAGAATATGGATACAATCTGCAATGGCTAAGGTCAAAATCATCACTGGCGCGGCCGTAATAGCGGCATTAACTTTAAGCTCAGTCCAGCCCACTAAGCCTAAGCCAGCGCCTATAGCTAAAATCCCAGTAAAAATAGTCGCTACCATAAAAAACATACCATGAAATATGACAGCTAATAGCACCATCATAATCAACAAAAATGCAGGCCAAACAAAGTTAAAATCGGCTTCTGTAGATTCGGGAAAAGACTGGTCTACGACAATTTGCCCAGTGAGATATATTTGAATTTCTGGATAAAGCTGTTCAAATTCGGCTGCTAGTTTACGTACATGTAATACTACTTCTGGAGTTTCTTGCTCATGATGAATACCTGGCATATTAATAGTAAGGCGCACACCAGCAACTCGACCGTCGCTAGAAACTAGAGCATTGACCAACGAAGGTTCTTTCAATGAAAATGCTTTTCGCTTAGCAAGTTCATCTACACTCATGGTGTCACTTTCCTCGAATAAATCTGATATATCTAAACCTTCTTCGCTACCTTGGGTATATTGAAAATTGGTCAATGAATCTACCCGCATTGAATAAGGAGTACTCCATGCTTGTTGAGTGAATGACTCAATGATCGATAAATTTTCAGGAGTAAAAACATCAGCATTATCAGGCGCTATCGCTACAAAAACAGCCTCTGTTTTAGAGTAATCCTCTTGCAGTTTATCGAAGGCTGCCAGCTGAGGATTATCTGCGCTAAAAAAGAAGTGATAGTCTAATGTATTACGATAATGGGGATTACCCATAGCAGAAATAACAAACAGCACTAAACTGAACACTAGAAAACGTTTAGGGTGCTCGACTACATATTGAACGAATGAGTTTGACCAATCTAAATGCTTCACTATGCGCGCTCCTAACTGAATAACGACAACGATAACGAATTAGCCGTTAGCGCATGTAAAAGATTTGTTAAATAAAATAAGGCAATAAACATTACTGCCCATTTACGTGGGTTATAACGAATATTTTTTTGTTTATAAAATTTTAGAAAACTTTTTATCGCCGGATATAATGCCAGCATAGGTAGCCAGCCTGTAACAGCTGCTGTACCGGTTGCTAGCCAAGGCTCGTTAAGTAATATAATAAAACTAACCGCGGCCAACGCGCACATCAATGCTAATAATGCTGCCTTGATTGGGCCTAACTCATGACTATAAAATCGCTCGCCTTTTTCGGCCATTACTGGCCAAAGGTTTTTACGCACGATCTCAAAATTTAGAAATGCCAAGATATAAATGCCAATGATTAATATTGAACTAGACTGAATCTTAATTCCCAATACCCAGTCGGTAAGCAGTAATGTGTAAACACTAAGGGCAATACTCACAGGGTAGGTTAGCAGCAGATTAAACATCATACTGCGCTCCATCAACGGGACCCACTGTTCTAACTTAAGAAGTAATAGTCCATACAACATGTCGGCAATTATAAACAACGCAAGCCATGGGCTAAGGCTTAAGTTAATAGCAGGTATTAATAAAAATCCTATCAAGCAATAGCGACGAATATCGGTCATGGTGACAGCACCCGACACTAAGGGACGTTCTGGATTATATTTTCTGTCGTACTCTAGGTCTTTTACTTCATCGACCGCTCTTAGATAAAACATAACTAAAAACAGGGTGACGACCCCAATGATTGAGGCCAGAGAAAATACCCAAGGCTGTGTGACTAAATCCTGACCTTTACCAGCTTGTAAAACCATATTTCCTTGTAGTGACAAAAACCATAAAGCCGCAAATGCAAAATGCAGCTTTGGCTCATAGATAATCCCCATAAAAGCATTGAGACGACCAGCAAAGCTTTTACTGGGTGGATTAACTTCAACCATTTTTAGGTTCCTCTAAAATGGTAACGATGCCAGAAGATCCATCAATTTCAATCAACGCGCCATTTTTAATTCGCTGTGTGGCATCGGGCAAAGCAACAATAGTTGGAATACCAAACTTACGACCAGTAATAGCGGTATGAGACAGCATACTACCTCGTTCCACTACCATGCCTTTTGACGCCAACATAAGAAATAGCCATCCTGGATCGGTCTCTCTTGCAATCAGAATCATGCTTGGATCTACATCACCTGCTTCATTTGGATCATCAATAACACGTGCAATGCCCTGCACAGTACCTGCACTAGAACCTAAGCCTTGTAATATATCTGGATCATAATCCAAAGACTCGGTTTGTGGTGTTAGCGTATTATCACGAATCGCACCTAATGTGGTTACGTTTGTTGCAACGTCTTTTGATTGATTGGCTTTATTTTCTTCGCGGCGTAAATCACAAAGCGCCTGAAGATTTTCTGTGACACCTGTACCGTCAATATATCCAAAAATCTCATCTTGAGTAAGATAAAAAATATCATCTATTTGATTTAGAATGCCTCTTTCAACAAGATAACCTGCTAGACCACTGAATATTTTTTTACTAAACCCGTACAGCTCACTGCGACAATAACGAGAGTTTTCACGATGTTTAATTAAACGCCTAAGTCTAGGAAGTATTATTTTTTGTAAAATAAAGCGCTTAATAGACTTACCTTTAAGCAGCTCATTTAGCTTGTTATCAGCTGCGGCTCTTACCGAACTTTCTTGCTGACGTACACTTTCAACGGTTATATCTTGTAAGGCATATTGCTTGAGCATGCGCATAAGCACCCAAGGGGTGTCACGTAAACTTGGCTGCTCTAGTTTAAGCTCTTGTAATCCTCGATCGCCATAAAAATGTAAGTGCTGCTTAAACTGTTTGGTAAAGTTATTATCCAGCTCCCCTTGCTCTAACATGTCCCATAGTTGTTTATCATTATGAGCTTTAAACTCTGAAGCTAATTGAGGGTTGGCTCTAATTTCTTCTGCTAAATGCACCGCAGACAGAATAATTTCTACACTCAATAACGTTTCATCGCCACACAAGCAGTCACTTAATAATCCGGGGTCAGCATCTAGGTCCCATTTTTTAAACAATGCTTCTGCCAATCCATAAATAGGAATCAAATAACTATCGGTAGTCAGTGTTACACCCCACTCGTCACCTACCTCACCCCAGACTTTATGAAAAAGATTAACCAAGGATAATGGGTCTTCACCTTTATAAGATTTTCCGCGTTTAGATACTATTAAGCGTTCCCACCAATCATGATAATTTTTCATATATCGATCGTGATTTAAAAAATGATAAAAAGTAATTACGGCATTACTACCAACACCCGTCCACTTTTTAACTTTATCCCATAGCACAGACATGGCGCCTGCTTCGTTATGAGTCTGATAAGAGGAAGATAAACCAATCATATTTTCCCAATGGGAAGCGAATATCGGATATAAAGGGCTCTGCTTATGCAGTAAATAAAAATGCGATAAGCAGTAATAAATACGTCCATTCAATAATCCAATCATTTTATCTAAGGGTTGAAAGTTATTCATTATTACACTTTCTTTAACGCCTAAACGACGATAGGCATCATAGAAAATAACTCGGTAAAAGTACTTGGCAAATGTATAGGTGAGTGGAGTAGTGATTCCTGGAAAGCTCTCAGTAACATTTGTATTTGTCCAAATAAGTTGGCGACCATAATCAAGCGCAATAGGACGAGATTGCAATATGGCTAGCTTACCATCGGCGGTAAAGGTGCCCTCTATATCCTGAGGCAATTCAAACAGCGTCTCAATGCGCTTGCCCATATCGACTAATTCTAAAATTTCTACATCAGTCAGACACTGAGGGGCGTGTAAAGATGCATCTACTTGAGTTTCGCACAAACCATAACCAACGGAATGATCAAACGTTAACTGCGTTTCTTTATTAGCCAGTTCTTGTCTAATATCATTGCTTTTACCATTCACAAAGTAGTGATCAACTGGCACACGTTCTTGAACTACTCCTTCGCCAATACCGTGACCTGCTACAATAACGGGGTCGCGGGCAGCGGTTTTAGGGTCGGCAGTAAATAATACAAATGAGCGCTCGCCAAATACCATTTTTTGAATGCCAACAGCCACGCTAAAACCCATTAAACTCATGCCTTGTGCGTGTCGATAAATAAGTGATTCTTGAGAAAACCCAGAACCCCAGCAGGCTTTAACTTTGTCACATATTTGATTTCTAGGAACATACAAAAAACTTTCACTCATACCCGCAAAAGGATTACTCACAGAGTCCTCACTTTCTTCAAGAAGATGACCTACTGTTGATGCTCTTACTGAAACCAACTGATCATCTGAAAATGACTTATCAAAAGCATTAAGAATATCCTTTGTTATATCGTCACTTAGCTCTACCGATAAAAATAATTTCTGAACTGATTTAGAGGCCGTTTGTACACTGCTAAGGTTATTAAAATCAATACCATTTAAAATTAATTCTACCTGCGGCTTAATGGCTAAAAATATATCTTCGAATAAGCTAACGCTTAAGCAAAAAAAATCTGGTACAGGTACACCTACTTTCATCATCTCGGATTGACGAGAAAATTTACCTCCAACCATGTTATCGGTAATGACATCTCGACTAAATACAATCTTTTGCACGTTGATTCCTCTATTACCTACATGTATTTTATGCAGGATATTATTTTGCTAATAATTCCATGAGTTTATCTAAGGGGTTTTGCTCGGTAATATCTGTACCAATTAACTGCTGTAAACTGTCAATCTTTCCAAAATGATCAAATCCTACCAGTTCAAGCTGTACCGCTTTAGCTTGAATTCTTTTACTTGGTAAAAATTTTAAAAATATAGGTAACCATCTTGGCAGATATACACGAGTGACTTTATTACTAACCCTTAAGTGATCTCGTATTTGGGTAAAAATTTGTTCGAAGCTAAGCGCTTTTTTATAGCCCACATTTAACGCTAATTGCTGAGGGCTCTTTTCTTTGTCGACTGCTTCATTAATCATACTAACCAGTGACAAAATGACACATGCATAATCATCTACTGTAATAATTGAAAATTTTTGCTGACCAGATCCTAGATAAATACCATTACAAACAAGCTTTGTTAACCCAGGTAGCACATGCTGATCTTCTTTTCCTAAAATAAATCTAGGGCGCAAATTTATCCCCCATTTATTACGATCAGCCATATAACGAATCACTAACTGTTCCGCCTCTGCTCGCGATTTAGCTAACTGAGTCTTAGGATTGATAGCTTGAGATTCTTCAATACCCGATTGCCTACCCTGCCCTTGGACAGAAAGAGTACTGCCATAAATAATACCCAGGGTATGTTCATTACATTTTTCTAACAGGTTTTTTGTACCCACAACATTGGTCTCGTAAAAACCACTGTTATCAGAGTCAATTTGTTTTATACCAAAGTGGATTACAATATGTGGCTGATGAAAAAACAGATTCTCTGGTATTGCTTGCATACTGCCTTCAATGCATTCTACAAATTCGGGCATCGTCGCTAGTTTATTAGAACGAACAAGTGCTTTAACGCAAACCGATCCTGCTGGAAGCTGGGCAAGTGCGCGTATCAGCGCCCTACCCACATAACCAGTAGCACCTGTTAGAACGATATTTAGCATAGCCTGAGTATTTTTCATTACCACACTCAAGGTAATATACGTGTATTATCTTCTTCATAATTTGTATTTCCTTCTCGCTCATACACCGCAACTTCTTATACTTTTATGCGCATAACTACGGCTGGTAACAGTACAAATAAATAAGCGGCCATAGCCCAAGGATTATAAAAAAATAGTACGAAGCCAAGGTGTGCCGTTAACATGCCTGTATATGCAGGATGACGTACATATTGATAAGGGCCCGTATCTATAATGCGGTGCTCTCCAATCAATCTAACGCGGTGAGAATAAAATCGCCCAAGGGTATTAATTGCATTAAGTCGAAATAGCACACCAAAAATAAACAAGGCTAAACCAAACCAAGCAATTAAATTCATCTGCTGCCATTCAGTGGTCGCTGCCATAGCTGTTAATACTGTAAGAAAGCGTCCAAATGCATAAAGTTCGCAGGTGCCCTTATCTTTTGAAGTGTCGCCTTTAGAGTCCTCTGTTGTAGATACATTAGATTCTGACAACAACCAAACTAGATAACTGCCTATCAAAGCAACACCTAGATAAAATAATAAGCCAGACCAATCCTGTAATTTTAAAGTTGCCAGCACCGTAAGTGCGACAATTCCTACTAACATCATAACTTTTGGAATATTATTTCTAAAGCTTGCGCTTTTTTCATTCGACATTTTCGACCTCATTTTGTTTAATATTTAAATTTTTTTTTGTTTGATTACGTTGCTGTTGATATGTATTTTCATCAACTGCTTGAGCGGTAAAAATTACCGATGCACAAAGTTGCTTATCACTATGGACAAATACCTCAAACGTAGAGATACCTGACGCTAGATTTAACTGAATTGATTTAACATCATGACTTAGAATTATATTCGGATTGATTTCAAATGATTTTTCTACTTTATAATCAATACTTACTAAGTTCATGCGTGATTTAAGCGAGATGTCATAAACTTTATGCGCTAAAAATGTCACAAGCTGACGAGCCGCTTCAATTATTATTAATGGCGCTAAACCTTGGTTAAAGTGAGAGCTAAAAATATGGTCCGCTGATGGCATAGCTAGGTTACATTCATATTGATTAATCCCTCGACTTTTAATCGGTTGAAGCAATACATTATCAATATTTTTTTTATGTAATAATGTTTTATCCTCAAGTAGATCAGATCGCTCTATGAAGTTAATAATATTAGCTTTTGGTCGATACTCAATTCCAACGGATAAATCACTCACCGTTATATCGCTTTGTGAAATCAATCCACTAAAGTCAAGTTTCGTTGAACTACCATCAATTAATTTTAGTGCTATTTCAGTAGTCACATCTTTTTCTATCCATCGCCTAAACGAGATAGAGAAATTATTAATTACAGGGCATAAATTTTCATTATCTGGATCTATTGGTTTTAATAATCGTCCCAATAATTGACACACTGATTCAATAATTAGAGTACCTGGGATATGGTCTAAAGGATGATCAAAAAAGAAGGGATGTGCCTCATTTACTTCAACAATTCCATTCACATGCGCCTGATCTGATAATTCAACATAATTAATTGCAATGTTGTCAGAGCTCGCGTAGCCATCAGAAATTGGATTTTCAAAATAACGATTATTTTGTTTAGATTTAACTCTTATACGTTTTTTCAAATAAGATGCTAATAGCTCAACATTACTACCATGCAGTAATGTAAAGTGGTTACCCGGAATAGTTTGTACTTGGTCGACGTTATTTACATAATCGTCCCAACCAAGACTATTAGATAAGCTCTTAAACTTATCCATAGCTTGCTCAGCCTTAAACAGACTTACACTACCAAAATATTTTGGTGGCTGGTAATCTTCTGCTACCTTAAGTAATTTTCGCATTACATTAATTCGGTGAGCTACATCTTTTTTTACTACTACATTAGGTTGTCGACTTTGTGATTTAATCTTCTCATGAAGATGTTCTATAATATCGGTTGAAGGCAGCTGCTCTAGAATTTCAATATTCGCCTGCTCTAGCCCTAACTCTAATAGCACTAAATTCAAAATAAATAGATCGCGATCTTTATCTGAATTAATTTGTCTAAATACATTGGGGGCACTGTCCACTAAAGCAATTATATCGACACTTTCGTTTTGCATAGTTAATTGATGGGCCATCTCTAAACAAACTATGCCGCCAAAAGACCAGCCGCCAAGTAAATAGGGACCATGAGGTTGAATTGAACGAATTTCGCGAATATATTCACTGGCCATAGCCTCGATCGTATTAAGTGCCAACGACTGATCTATGAATCCGTGTGCTTGCAAAGCATATAGTGGCTGCTCATTTCCTAGTGCTTTTGATAAATCGTTATAACAAAAAACACTACCACCTAATGGGTGCACTAGAATAATTGGTATATTTCCTGGTGTTCCTTTTTGCAAAATAACTAAAGGTGATATTTCTTCAGTAGCTATTTTTTGTTTTTCAGCTTCATTTTCTAAACATCCAAATTTCAGCGATAAGCGTTCATCTACAAGCTGTGTTAATTCTGAAACACTAATGCCTTTTTGCAAGCTAACCACATTAATTTCGACCTCTAAAACGAAGCGTACACGGCCTAGGATTTCCATTGCGATTAATGAGTCTAAACCTAACTCCATCAATGAACGATTCTCATCAATTTGTTCTTCTTCTATACCTAAGCCCTTACTGACCAAACGGCGTAAAAATAGCGACAACTGCTGGTGGCGCGCTTCAGCATCCTTATTACGTAGCTGTTGTAACACACCAACAGCTGGTAACTTTTTAGCTTTAAAATGCATTCCTGAAACTTTTACAGCTACTTGCCCATCTTGATTTAACCATTCAAGATTTATTTGAACATGCGATTCTTTTTCTTCCCATCGATTAGTTACTGAAATATGAATCCAGCCGGTTTCATCAAGCTCAGAAAAAACATCTATTTGACCAATTCCATAGGGCATAAACGTTTCTTCATGCTCAGTATAAAACAACGAACCCATGGCCTGAAATCCTGCTTCTATAAAGCTATGAGGAAGACGTAAACCTGATTTAGCATATTCATAATCGTTGGATAGCTTAACTTCACTAAGTACATGGGTTTCATTTTTGAATAGCTGATGAATTCGTGGTGGCGCGCCTGAACAGTAATAAAGTCCTCGATCAATACAGCTTTCAAAATATTTATTTGTGTCTAACTCTTGAGTGATCTGATTCTGTAACATCGTTAATCGATTTGCATCTGCAATGCCGTCCAGTTTTGCTTTACGCATTATGGCGCTAGATAACAATATCCATTCATCTTCGGTGGTTAGTGAATCTGGCCTTAGCAAATAACACTTAACTCGTATTTCGTTAGTGGCCATTGGCTCAACGAATGTCTGAATATTTATATTCTCATCACCCAGCACACCAAACTCTTCGCGATTAACGTCTACATCTTGTATAGATACCGAGGTAGTATTAAATGCCTCTGCGCCACTCTCTAACATCATTTCAATAAATATAGGTAACTGTAAACTTGCTTTTGAATCTCTAAAAAATGACTTTATCAAAAATGGACTTTGATTATTAAAGTAGGCGTTAAAGTGCATTTCACCCGGACGTAATCGTGGAGAACGTAACCTCTCTCCTATTAAGTTATCTCGTATATTCCTATCTCTATGACTAGCTAGATCTATAACAGCACCCTTAGACTGCACTAAATTACTCAACCAGTATTCACTACGTTGAAATGCATAATTAGGAATTATAATTTTCTGGCCTGGGCTACCAACTTTATTCAAATCAATAGCGCCACCCGCCACATAGTAACGAGCCATTGCATCTTGAATTGTATAATGATCATTACTTTTAGGTATTAAAGACGCAATCCAGCGATCTGCTCCTTTGTGTGAGACGGCTTCAAAACAGCGACGCCCCATTCTGGTCAACGTAGACTGCGGTCCAATTTCAATAAATACATTAGCCTGCTGATCGGCCAGCGAGTGCATACCTTTCTCAAAGAAAACCGGTGCAAGTATATGTTCACACCAGTAATCGGCACTGGCAAATAAACTGCTTTCAATTTTTCCTGTAATATTTGAAACAAGACTAATTTTGGGCTGTGAATAATTAATCGTCTCAGCCAATTGTCTAAATTCGCTAACCATAGGAGCCATTAATGGCGAGTGAAAACCATGAGAGACTTGAAGGCTGCGTGATTCAATACCTTTTTTCTCTAGGCTTTTAGCAATAATGCCTAGCTCAACTTCGCCACCTGATAATACAACTTGTCCAGGCCCGTTAATTGCGCCGATTGTTACCCGATGGTTGTATAGCGCTATTTCCGCCGCTAAATCTTCCGCATGAGAAAATACAGCTAGCATACTGCCAGGCTCGTCTAGTTGGTGCATCAACTTGCCTCTAGCCGTTATAAGCTTTATGGCATCTTCTAAAGAAAATACATCGGCAATACATGCTGCTGCGTATTCCCCTACACTGTGGCCAATCATATAACTAGGAGTAACCCCCCAACTAAGCCATAGTTTTGCTAAAGCATATTCCAAGCAAAATAAAGCCGGCTGGGTGAACTGAGTTTGATCAAGAGCTTGCTTACTATTGCCAAATAATAGTGTGGTTAAGGGTATATCGATAATATTCTTTAATAGATTTTCGCACTCATCTATTGCCGTCTTAAAAACAACCTCTTTTTGGTAAAGGCCTGCACCCATACATTCGTATTGAGCACCTTGGCCAGTAAACATAAAAGCGGATTTAATCCGTATACCAGTTCCATCTAGAGTCTGCTTAAATACATTATTTGAAACTTTTTGTGTGTCAATTAGTGCCAGCTCTTCTATAAGCTCTGCTTTAGATTCAACACATAGCGCAACCCTATAATCAAAATGATCACGTCCTGCGTTCAGGCTATAACAATAATCTTGCCATTGAATATTTTTATGGGACTGCAAGTAGTCTAGTTGCTTAGCTATATTAGCTTGTAGTGCATTAGGGCTTTTAGCCGAAATACATAATACCTGTCTGCTTGAAACGTTTTTATCTACAGCTAATGTCTGTATATTTTGAGGCTTATATTCTTCAATAATTAAATGGGCATTAGTGCCACCAAATCCAAAAGAACTTATTCCTGCGGCTCTTGGCTGTTGATTATTAGTAGGCCAATCTTGCGAAGACGTGGCAATTTCTAAACCAAGTTTATCCCACTGAACTAGCTTATTTTTTATCTGACAATTTAAATGAGCAGGAATTTTTTTATGTTGCAGTGCCAGTACCACTTTTGATAAACCAGCCATCCCCGCAGCGGCTTCTAAATGTCCAATATTTGTTTTTACTGACCCCACTATTAATGGTGCGTTTTTATCTCGAGATGCACAATACACATTGTTTAACGCCTCAATTTCAATAGGATCACCCAGCGGTGTTCCTGTACCATGAGCTTCTACATATTGGATGTCTTCAGCCTTCAAGTTTGCTTTTTTTAATGCTCGCTCAATGGCTAATTCTTGAGATGGTCCATTAGGAGCTGTTAAACCATTACTGCGACCATCTTGACTCAGCCCACTACCCTTAATCAAAGCTAAAATTGGGTCGCCATTTGCTTCTGCGTCACTCAATCTTTTTAATACAAAAAATCCACAACCTTCTGCCCTAACATAGCCATCAGCGGCATCATCAAACGTTTTACAACGGCCATCTGTCGCCATCATTCGCGCTTTGCTAAATGTCAGTGATAAATCAGGAGTTAAAATTAAGTTAACACCACCCACTAAACCTAATGAGCTTTCACCTGTTTGCAAACTCTGGCAAGCCTGGTGAATGGCCACCAAAGAAGAGCTACAGGCGGTATCCACTGCTTGGCTTGGGCCATTTAAATTTAATACATAAGAAAGTCGATTCGCAGCAATACTGAATGCATTACCCGTAGCACTATAAGCATCAACACTATTTTGAGTTGTGCTTCTTAAGCGGTCATAATCATTATTA
>JAWUVO010000028.1:0-31847 GCA_034112325.1 Bermanella sp.
TTCGCCTGCAAGTTTTGGGGTTCGCCTGCTAGCAGGCTCCAACCTGATTCGCGTGGTTCTATAGGCTATTAAATAGCGATAAGCGGTTTATCTGGGTAAAGCTTTGCTGTGATGCTTCTAGCAAAAACGATTCTAACGATAATCGGCTCACCGCTTCTGCAAAGTCTATATCCTGTAGTTCACTCAATACTTCTTGGCTTACTAAGTCTACATCGGCATGTAGGTTTTCAATATTTTCAAGGGTATTTAACCGTCCACCTATTTCGCTGGTGACTTCGGACACCGATGATTGAGCAAAGTCTAAATTCGATAATGAGTTTTCAATGAGTACGTTTAAAGATGCAGAGTCTATAGGATTATCTTGTAACGAACGCAGTCCTTCGATCAAACCTGCCACGGTGTCTACGAGTGATTGTTTGGGGCTACTGCGGACAATAAAGGTATCACCTGGCTCAGGGTCACCTGCAATTTTAAAATTTGCTCCTTCAACTACTAGCTCTTGACCAGGACTATAAGGCATTCCGTCTAGTCCATTTATTGGCCTATTTTCAGAACGTGTTAATACCGAATAGTTAGGCGCCGCCGGAGTAACAAAACTATCAGGGTTAAATTGAATAATCATGTCTTCTGGATAAAATTCCGAATACGCTTCTTGATCAGCCACAAAGCCATTAGTTATAAGCCCTGTTCCTGTATTGCGTGGATTATCTTCAGTGAAAAAAGTATCTTGAATACTTTTTACATCAACAAATAAATTTTTACCAGAATCGTTTGTTTGAATTTTAGTACTATTTGAAATTTCTAAAAAGCGTTCGCCATCGTCTCCTTCATAACTTACTCCACCACCAGGTCGAGTTTGAAACGGCTGAGTCTCTCCTTTAAAGCCAGCAAAAATATAGGTATTACTGGCATCTTTGGTGTTCATTAAATCTACCAGCGCTTCTAACCGTGTATCTATTTCTGACGCAATGTATCCACGGTCTTCGGCTGTCATAGAGCCATTACCCGCATTAACCGTTAACTCGCGTATTCTTGCGATATTTTCTGTGACACCTGAAAGCGTGGCTTCCTCTAAATTAAGTCGGTTAGTTGCCCCTGTTACATTGCCCATATATTGCTCACGCAGACTAATATCCTGCTGTAATTGCAATATTCTTGTGGATGCAACGGGATCGTCAGATGGTGTTAACACACGACGTCCAGTTGAAATTTGTTGCTGGGTATTAAGAGTAGACGCCTGATTATTAAGCAGTTGACGTACACCCGTATTAAATTGTTGCATAGTTGAAATGCGCATGTATGACCTCTATTAAATTTTGTTGCCTGTATTCGTCTGCAAGCAGGCTCCAACGTTGTTTGCTTGTAAGCGAACTGAAAATACTTATCTAAATATGCCAATCAGCGTGCTAAATATATCTCTTGCTACAGATATTACCTGTGCCGAGGCATTATAACCTTGCTCAAAGCGTATTAGGTTTGCCGCTTCTTCATCTAGGTTTACACCACTAACAGAGCTAACACTGTTTTTACTATTGGCTAATAGTACTTCTGAACTTTCGGTATTAATTTGTGCTCGAGCGGTAATTGAGCCAACTTCTTCTACCGATTTACCATAGGCTTCGCTTATGGTCATTTCACCTTCAATTAATTCTTTTGCTTGTACCGCACCCAGTAAACCACCGTTTCGATTATCGGTTACTGCGTCGTCATTAAAGTCCACATAAAATAAATCCCCTTCCTTAGGGACACCATCCATAGTGAGTTCGTATCCTAAGTAAACTGGTTTTTGCTCTGGAAATTCTTCAAATAAATTACTTAATGGGGGCTGTGAGGTAATCACTAAACCTTCATCTAAAACAACTTTCACTTGTCCTCCCATCGTTAGCTTGGCACTGCCATTAGTTCCACTTGGGCTGATATCTAGTTGATTTTGAAATAAAATATTACCTCGTTCATCAATATCTACTACCACTCTGCCATTGTTAGAAAAGTTAGTACTATTAATCTTGGCCTCTAAGTCTGTTAAAAATGCTGCACCAGTGGCATAAGAGTCGGTTAATTCCACATTAAAAACACCCTGCCCTGGCACCTCAAATTCATAGGTATATGGCCCACCTTCTGTAAAATCATAGCCATCAAATTTATTCAGCGGTTGAGATAATGCTTCACCGGTTGGTTTAAGATAGACATTTTGACCATTTGATACAGTAATACTGTCGCCATTATCACCCTGAAATTCAATGGATAGGTCTTCGCCATTGAGTGCTGTAATGGTTAATGTATCTCCATCACTTTTAGCCACTATCCCCATTTGTTGGAAATCGAAATTAGCATTAATTCGATCGGCTATAAAATCAGAAGAGATAGGATTTGGTACATCAAACGGATAATCAACTTCATATTTAACTTGGCCATCAGGCAGACTATCGGTTAAATCAACACCGTTTAAATACAGGGTTTGATCCATAAATCCTGCTGGATTGGCGGTAAAATCTGTTAACTGAATAGTCGTTCGGGCCGATGCTGTAATACCCTTCTGGTTACTTAAAATTGTCGCTATTTCGTTTGCTGGTGTATTGGCTGGAATAGTCAGTACACCTCTACTTTTTGTTCCACCGTTGATAGGGTCAGGGTCTTCAATATTTAATCTTGCTGGAAAAAAACCATTACCTGGTGTTACAAATACTTCATCATAATCTTGATAAAAGGCGGCAGGTGGTAAATATCCTCCTACCGTAGTAATGGCTGTTTTCCCCTCATCTTTAGGCAATAAATTATTAACTACACCTGACACAAAATTTTGATTCATGATAGGTGGAAATAGCGGCACAGGATTAGCAGGATCGGTATTATCTAAAACATCATAGGTTCTATCGCTGGTAAATTTTATTATTAATGGTGGCGCTAATTCACCTGGTACTTCAAATGCAGGGGCGTCCATATCGTAAACAACACCAGAACTTATATTTGCCTGCCCTTGGTTACCCACATCAAAGTCGGTCATTACGGCCGTAGCCAATGCAAGCTCTTGTGGTATCTGAAGGTCCAATTCAATTTTAGATGCAGCTCCTCTAGTTGGCTGCAAATAAAATTCATCGCCTTTTTTAAATGATCCGCCTTCAAATGTCAGGTCAAAGCCTTCAATATCAAAACTTTCAGGGAACTCTGTACTTAAAGAATTTGTAAATAGCGTTTCGCCATCTTTTTCTCTGGTTACCTTAAAGGTATAATCATTAGGCCCAATGAATTCTACCTTGTAATCACTGTCGCTAAGTTGATTACTGTCGGTTATGTTTACGCTTAAAACACGATCATTGGGTAACGCATTTTCAGCATTGCCAATCACTCGCTGCCGTGCAACCGTTGGATCATTAACATCCGAGAAAAATAGGCCACCCTGATTGCCATTTAAATCAATACCTAATTGATGCTGTGCGTTAATTTCAGTTTGTAATGCTATAGCCACACGGCCTAGTTGATTAATAGCTGGATCAAGTACGGTGCTTCGATACTCAATTAAGCCACCAAGTTGACCGCCCGATAACTGTTTAGTAATTTCTTGCACAACACCATTACGTTCGTAAACAATGGCGTCTCTGGACGGATCATTTTCGCTGGGTCTGGTAGTAATCGTATTAAAGTCATTACCAACCACTAACGCTTGACCACTACCAATAAAAATATTGAGAGTATCTCCGTCTTGCTCTACCACATTAATTTTAACTAATTCTGATAATTGCGTTATCGCTAAATCTCTTTTGTCTAAAAGATCATTTGGGAAGTTGCCGTTAGAACTAGATTGAGCAAACGATATTTGTTGGTTTAACTCAGAAATAGATTCCCCTAAAGTAGAGATCTGTGTGGCGTAGACACTTAATTGTCCATTTATAATATTATTAGAATCGTTCAATTGATCATTGATCGCACTAAACCGATCAACTAATCCTTGAGACTCGCTGATCACCACTTGCCTTGCTGGCAACGAACTAGGATCATCAATAGCTGCTTGAAACGATCCAAACATACTTTCAATACCCGGCTGAATACCGGTACTAGGGTCAGCTAATAGCTTATCTATTTGGCCTGCATTTTTAGATAACGTATCAAAAAAGTTAAATGTAGAGGTATCTTTTTGCATTTGCCCTACTAAAAATTCATCGTATATGCGACGTACTTTTTCTACACTTGCACCAGAACCAATCCATACACCGTCTTGAAACTGAGGAGTATTATTGGTGATCGTAGCATCTTGACGGCTGTAGCCCTCAGTATCCACATTGGCTATGTTATTACCCGTTACCGTTAATGCCGTTTGGTGAGCTTTTAAACCAGAAACACCTATTGCTAAAATATCTCCCATATTAGCCTCTACCTATAGTTTTGGCGTTAGTCGAAACTTCTTCATTCAGACCTTGATCATCAAGAATGTCATTTAACATTTCACCAAAGGCTATGCCTTGTATTTTTTCTGCGTAGTTAGGGTCGGTCGCGTAACCACCCTCTTGAAGTCCTTCACTATAGCCTTTAATACTTGAGCCATTAGTTACTGCATCTTCATATCGACTGCTGTTTTTAACAAAGTTAGCGTAATCTTTTAAGCTATGTTCGTAAGATTCATAAGATCTAAACGCAGCGACTTCTTTTTTCGCCACGCCGTTACGATACTCTAGTGTAGCTACGTTTGCTGCCGCGCCATCCCAACGATTATCTGACTTAATACCAAATAAGTTATGGCTGTTTTTACCATTAGATTCATGAATAATGTATTTACCCCAGCCAGTTTCTAGTACGGCTTGCGAGATGATAGCCTTAGGTTCAACCCCCATTTCTTCACCTACCTTTTGTGCTATTGGCCAAATAGTATTAATAAATTCTTCTGGTGAATCAAAACCATTCTGCTTGCTAACAGGACCCTGGCTAACTAGCTTATCTTTGGCGGATATTGACTCTGGCTCTTTAATAAGCTCTTTTGGCAACTCTTTTGGTAACTGCGAGTTTATATCTGGTAGTACATTAACTTTATTCTCTGTTTTATTATCATTTCTGTTTTGAATACGGTTGATTAATTCTGCTGGTATTTGAATACCTAATTCCTTAACTGGTAAGTTAATTGGATCGGCTACTTCTTCAATAGAAAACTGAGGTAAATCTAAATTAGGTTTCATACTGGCAAAAGGATTAGGGCCACGGTATTCGCTAATCGGGATCGCTCTATCTGGTTTACCAGTTGCGTCTCCACCATCAAGGTCAAGCTGGTTTTTCATTTGACGATAAATACTATCGGCCAAGCCAATTCCCTTCCCTGCGCTCATTGAAAGTGCTAATTGGTCATCAAACATTTGACGGTAAAATTTACTTTCATTGGTATTAAGTGGGTTATCTTGTTCAAATACAGCATTCGCATCACGCATACTTTTTAACATCATGGTCACAAACATTGACTCAAACTGACGGGCAACCTGCTTTAACGCTTCAGCTTCTTCTGTTTGACCCATTTTAGTAATGGCATTAAGAGACGCTAAATCATTATAGTTATATGTGTTGTTAATGGTGGTTGTCATAGTCGCCCCTCATAGTCAGCCCCATTCAGCCATATTCTAATTAAACTAATATACTGATGTGGATTCATTTATAACTAGGATAATGCAAGGTGCAGGCCATGTTTGTATGCTGAGGATTAACGGGGCTATAGAGAGATTTTATAGCGGATAAAGACTAATTAAATAATTTAGTAAAGTTTAAAACGGCAATTTTTCGCCAAAGCGGCAACCTAGCTAAAAACTTTAGTGGTTAATTAAAATATAAATAAAACTATTTTTGTTTTGCTATTGAGGTGTACAAACGAATGCGATTACCCTTAGTTTTATGCTTTATAATTTCATCGCCTCGATTAAGTTTGGCTGACTCCATCTTACCTAATAGACTAGATGCGCTTTTTTTAATCGACTTTAATAGCGTTATATCGTCTGCATTTAATTGATCTTTATAGTTATTAAATAGTGATTCAATTAATTTTTGACGCTGATTAATTTTATGATCAAGCGTCGCCAAGCTATCCTTGCTCGCTAAGCGATCAATAGATTGGCTTAACAATTTTATTTCAGACAGTAAACCCGATTTATCCACTTGATTCCCTTTCAGCCTACATAAATTTTTATGCTAAATAACGATTAGTTCAGCGTTTAATGCGCCGGCCTGCTTCAATGCTTCAAGTATAGCCATTAAATCCCCCGGTGCTGCTCCTACTTCGTTTACCGCTTTTACAATTTCGTCTAACGAAACACCAGGAGAAAATACAAACATTGGATTTCCTTCTTCATTAATGTTTATTTCTGTTTGCGGTACGATAGCTGTTTCGCCGTTGGCTAATGCACCAGGCTGATTTACATCAAAGTTTTCTTTAACCGTCACAGTCAAACTACCGTGGGTCACGGCTACAGCATCTATTTTTACATGTTTACCAATAACAATTGTCCCTGTACGACTATTTATAATAACTTTTGCTACGGCTTCACCTGGTGTAATGGTTAAATTTTCTATCATGGATAAAAATGATACACGCTGGCTTGGATCTCTTGGCGCACTCACCCGCACCGAGGTAGCGTCTACCGCAAAGGCGCTTGATGGCCCAAGTAATTCGTTAATTCGATCTGATAAACGTTTAGCCGTTGTGAAGTCTGGACTATTTAAATTTAGTACTAAACTGTCTCCTCGACTAAAGCCATTAGGAACCGATCGTTCTACCGATGCGCCGTTAGGTATGCGCCCGACACTTGGAATATTAATCGTTATTTTTGACCCGTCTGCGCCATCTACGCCAAAACCACCCACTACTAAGTTACCTTGAGCAACTGCGTATACTTGTCCATCTGCACCTCTTAATGGCGCAAATAATAATGTACCGCCGCGTAGACTTTTAGCATTACCAATACTAGATGCGGTCACATCAATATTTTGCCCAGGCTTAGCAAAAGGCGGTAAATTAGCGGTTAATGACACTGCCGCTATATTTTTAAGTTTAGGATCGGTTCCAGCTGGAATAGCGATACCAAATTCATTCATCATGTTAATAAATGTCTGGTTGGTAAACGGTGATTTATCGCCGGTTCCATCTAAGCCCACAATAAGCCCATAGCCCACTAACTGGTTTGAACGAACCCCCGCAACCGAGGTAATGTCTTTAATCCGGTCGGCTACCGACAACGAACCGTAAAGAAGTAAAAAGGATAATGCGAGAAACTTTTTCATAATGACACCTAATGATAAACCGACAAGTTTCTGTCTATTTTTATGCAATTTACATTGGATGCAAAAAGCCTTCCGTTTATTCTTTTTCTATTTTTTATATGCGCTCTAAGTAAGCTTAAAACGGCCACCATTCACTATTAAAGAACTTGCTCATCCAACCTGGCTTAGCGGCACTGGCAATGTAACCTGTGCCACCATAGCTAATACGTGCATCCGCCAGCTTGCTCGACTCTACGGTATTATCAGATCCAATATCTTCTGGTCGAACCAAGCCACGTACTCGAATAAATTCGTCACCTTGGTTTAGACTTAACCACTTTTCACCACGTACTTCTAAAATTCCATTGGGTAAAATATCACTTATTGTTACCGTAATTTGGCCGTCTAAACTATTACTTTGGCCAGTATCACCTGAACCAGTAAAGCTTCGCTCTCCCGTTATGCTTGATGCTAGAAAAGGATTCGCTCCACCAAATATACTTGTGGGTGCTAATTCAATCTCACTGTCTTTAGTGGTCGATGCTGATGTAGATTTTGATGCATTTGTCTGTTCTTGTAGCTTAATAGTAATCACATCGCCGATACGACGAGCACGCTGATCGCTATAAAGTGAAATGGCATAGTTGTTTTGATACAACGAGCCACCCGAAATTGCCGGAGGCTTTAGTGATTGCGCTGGTACAGGTGCAAACTTAGGGTCGTCTGGCTTTTCGTCCATTGGTAAAACAGTACTGCATGCGGCTAAATTAAGAGCGCCGATAATTGCCAATATTTTTTTCATAATTCACCTCTTAATTCTATTGTTATATTAAAATTTTATAGTTATGTATTCTGTGCAAGATATTGCAGCATTTGATCGGCACTGCTCACTACTTTAGAGTTCATTTCATAAGCTCTTTGTACTGTGATCATTTGCACCATTTCTTCTACCACTTCTACGTTAGAGTTTTCTAACATACCTTGTTCAATTGCACCGTAACCTGCCTCACTAGCGACACCTACATTGGGTGCTCCTGAGCTGGCTGTTTCTAAAAATAAATTACCGCCTATTGCTTGTAAGCCAGTTGGATTTACAAAGTCTACCAGGTCAATCTGCCCAATTTCTCTTGGTGTGGTTTCACCAAACTGGGTTGCACTAACAATACCGTCACGACTTATGGTTAAAGTATTTGTTTGGTCTGGAACCGTTATATTAGGTTCCAGAGCATAACCAATAGCGGTTACTACCTGTCCATCTGCATCCATTTGAAAGGTGCCATCTCGAGTATAGGCCGCTGTTCCATCCGGTAAGGCGATTTGAAAAAAGCCACGACCATTTACAGCCATATCTAGTGGTTGAGAGGTTTCTTGCAAGGTTCCTGTGGTATGTATTTTCTGCGTACCTGCAACCTTTACACCTGTACCTAGTTGCAAGCCAGACGGCAAACGGGTGTCTTGACTTGAAAGCGCACCAGGCTGTCTTTGAATTTGGTATACCAAATCTTGAAATACCGCTCGGTCTTTTTTAAAGCCAGTAGTCGATACGTTTGCCAAGTTATTTGAAATACTGGTTAAGCTATGGTTTTGTGCGTTTAAACCTGTTTTTGCTACCCAAAGTGCTGCATGCATGGTTATGCTCCCGCAAACTGTGTGTACAACTTATTCACGTTGCTTGAATTTTTAATTAATTTATTAACTGAATTATTTACTGGATTAGTCATTATTGAATATCCATAATCTGAGCTGTTGTTTGCGCGTTTTCATCAACCGTGGCCATCATTTTTACCTGCATTTCATATTGACGATGCAGCGCCATAATTTGGGTTAAAGATTCAACCGCATTAACATTACTGTGTTCTAAATGACCTTGCTCTACCATTACGTTTGCATCCGCTGGTTGAACGGCTCCTGGTTCTTGGCCCCTCATTCTAAACAGCCCGTCTAGGCCTTTTTCCATATTTTTTAAATCAGGGTTAACTAATTTTAAATTAACTATATCTGCAACTGCAGCGGCCTCATCGCCAGCACCACGAACAGAAATTGTTCCATCTGCGCCCACGGTTAAACTTTCATAAGGGGGAATAACTACTGGGCCTGCATTACCAATTAGCTGTAGGCCATCGCCATTTAAGAGCCGACCGACAGCGTCAACTCTTAAGTCTCCGCGGCGGGTATATGCCTCTTGACCATTTTGATCCTGTACTGAAAACCAACCTTGGTTATCAATTGCTAAATCTAAATCTCGACCAGTATGGATTAATGTACCAGGATTAAAGTCACTGGCTGGACGCTCTTCCATTGCATAAGCACGAGTTGGAAAGTGCTCACCAAATACTGGCATTGAACGAGCTTGTTCAAAGTCGCTGCGAAAGCCGGTGGTTGAAACATTGGCTAAGTTGTTAGCGGCTGCGGCCTGTCCTAGAGTGTTTTGCTTAGCCCCTGACATGGCGATATAAAGTGCACGATCCATAATATTCCCCTTGAAAATTATTTACATTTTGATGTAAAGATATTCTCAGTGTTGACAATTGCTACTTGGTAAAAGCGGCAACGCAATTTAAATTTCTATTATGTAAGGGAATTGCAAGGGCAGTGCCAAGTTACGACAAATCAGTAGCTATGGGGGCTGGCGAAGGAGTTTAGGATTAAAGCGGCAAGGTACGACCTATTGAGGATTTATCGTGAGCAAGCTCCCTCCTACATTATTGTTGGAGGAAGCTTGTTTTCTATTAATTACTTATTATTTATTAAAGCTGAATAATAGTCTGCGTAACCGTATCTGATGTTTCAATGGTTTTTGCACTGGCTTGGAAGTTCCGCTGTGCAATGATTAAACCCACCAGCTCTTCCGATAAATCTACGTTAGAATCTTCTAAAGCAGATGACCGTAAATTACCAAATGACCCTGTTCGTGGTGAGCCCACTGTGGCTACACCCGATTCAAACGATTCACCCCATGCGGTATCACCTAGAGAGATTAATCCTTCTGGGTTTTTAAATGACGCAAGTGCCACTTGTCCTAATACTTCAGCTTGGCCATTGGTAAATCGAGCAAACATAAAACCATCAGTATCAATTTCTAAACCGGTTAATCGACCTGTGGTATATCCATCTTGATTCACTTCACTAACACTGAACGAACTACCAAATTGAGTTGATCCGTCTAATACAATTTGAAAGTTAGAATTACTGGCTGGTTGCGTAAGTGGCAAACCACCTTCTAATACATTCAATGATTTTAACGACCCTGTAGGCGCGCCTTCTGCATCTACTGGATCCCAGTTACTGACAAAAAGGTCTCCTGTAGAGTTGGTGTCGAAGGTACCATCTGGATTAAAAAATAATTCATAACGTGCCGCTGTTGGCTCCAAATTTTCTGGAAACGGTAAGGTTACATCTGGGTCACCAACATCGTTGCCATCAATTTGAATGTACATAGCCCATAGGTTCTCTTCATTTGGTCTAGTTGGGTCTAATGGCTCTTTTACAAAAAACTGGGTCATCACATGGTTGTTGCCTAAACTGTCATAAATAGTGGTAGAGGTTGCATGGTTATAAGTATTTTGGTTATCTGGGTCAAAACTGTTAATAACAAAGTCGGTGAATTCTGACTCATCTAATGCACCCAATACTCCTGATATTGCTGGCACAGGGTTTGTCAGGGTATAACCTTCATTAAAAATAAAGTCTATTGTTCCCCCTATAACAGCGGCGTTATCTGCGGTTATGGTGCCCCCCAATACTACTGGGCCTGCATTCTCTGAACCCGTTATTACAATACTGTCGGTTGATGTGGGCGAACTTATTTGAACTTTAATATCTCGGCCAATACTGTTATTAAGAATTAGATCCCCTGTGGTCTCGTCAATTTCGGCGGAAAACCCTGGTAGGGTTGTGCTTGAGTAAGCATTAATTTCATCGGCGATTTCTACTAAGCTGGTTGATTCTAATATCTGACCATTTAAAAACATGGTCATATTATTACCCGGGTTATTATAACCGGATAAAGGAATAGTCGCCGTTGTTGAAGCCGATGCGGTCACACCTGCTTGGCGATTAAAGATACTAGCAATGGCATTGGCCTCTGCATCTTCTTCAGTTTCTATTATTACTTCATTACCATCGGGGTCGATTAAAGTAACACTTTGTGCCGGATATTCATTGGTTACACCTTCTATACCTTGGGTCAGTAGAGAATTGTCGTCTTCGTCTACTTGAATAATTCCATACAGTTCGTCGGCCGTTATATCAGCACCATTGGCTTGAAAATCGGATACCGAGATAACAGATGCTTCACCATCTTCAACCGCCACAAATTGTAATTTGTATTCTGGTGGTACCACCCTTGGCTCAATTTCAAGTGCTTCGGCACGAATACCTATATAGGCATCACTATCCAACGAACTAATTTGGCGGTTAATCGATGCCGCTAATTGTTGAACACTTCTAAACTCTTCGTCTAATGAAATAGTGGTAGTACCCGACCGACCATCTTCGTCTGGTGCAGGAACCGTAAGTGTTAACCTAAATGAGTTACTTTTATCAACGGTGTCTGTTCCTAAAAATACAGATGGACTATCAAATTGCAGTGCCGCCAAGGCAGTTGCATCCGCAGGAGGTACCAATGCCGTACTACCGGTTAATGACACCCCATAGCCAACGCCAACATCTTCATTGGTAAATACTAACTGCCCGCCAACCGCATCTACTGTTACGCGACTAGCCAGGCCATTGGCACCAGTGCGCAAATCGATCTCTGTTTGAATGGCAGCGGCTAAGTCATCGAGAGTAGCGTAATTATTATCTGGTATTGCAATGTTGTAGGCGGTGGAGTTAGTTGTGCCTCCAGGACTGGTGACTTGCAATCTAAATTCGTTGTTAGCATCGGTGTCTGCGACTCCGGTTGCGGATCGATTTGAAGTAGCAAAACCTAAATTATTAATATCTAGCCCAACACTTAATCCGCTGTTAGGAATTAATATTATGGTCTCACCAGCAGCATTGGCAGGGTTACCTGTAAAGGTCATTGGATGACCTGCACTCACATCCACCAAGCCATTTAATGGTGATGCTGCAATTTGCGCGGCTATTTCAGCACGAACATCTTCCATTGAGACGGCACTTGTACCAGCACCCAGCGCTGGACCGGTACCATCATTGAAGTTGGCATTATCAAGTGTAATAGCTAAGGTGGTGGTGGTACCCGAAACGTCTGTCATTTCAACATCGAATACAATGGTATTTGCACCTGAGAAATCGCCAATTGGTGATGCGCCGTTTGTAATAGTCGATGCAAGCGCTGGGTGAGTACCTGCCACAAAGCTAGTCATATTAAGTGGTGGAGTTGATGTGGTTCTAGTGGTTGTAGAGGTTCCGGCAACACTTCTGAAATCAGCTGTAATTGGAGACGAACCTACAAATAAATTATTACCTGCAACACCTGAGGTAAAGGTAGTGTCTAATGCTGGGTCGCCAAATAATGCAGCCCAGTTACCTGTTGGTGCCGATGCAGCAAAGCCAGTACCAACGGTAGCATCAAAGCCTGCTCTTTCTATCACTAAATTTGTTGGTACCCCTAATGGCTCGGTTAATGGCTGATTATTGGTGGTGACAACAAATTCATTATTTCCAAATGCTGCATCTAATTCTGTTTGCAACGCATTTATGGTATTTGTTAAATTTTGTGCACCCGAGGTACCCACTGTTATGGTAAGTGCCGGAATGGATATTACTTGTGCAGCCGTTCCATCTAAAGGATCTATAGTAATACCGAATACACCTGGGTCAGCGGTTGTACCAGTTTGAAATATTGGCAGCGTGTCTAAGTCAACACCGGCGTTTACATCAAATGAAAGCGCTGTTCGACTTCCCGCTGTTGTTGGCTGACCATTAGTAGCATGAATACTTGCCGTACTATCAGCAATGCCTGCGTCTGGTGCGGCAATGGCTAAACCACTGCTGTTCATAGTGGCACCTAATTCTTGTTTAATTAATTCAGATGCATCTAGGTTTAAAATAGAAGACATGCGAGAGGTAAGTGCCGGCGGCTGGTTGCCTATTACAATTTGTAAATCCCCCAGCACACCATTCACTACACCGTCTCCGTTGGCTTCGTAACCTTGTAAACGTGCACTACTGTTGGACACCACAAATCCGTCTTTATCTAAACTAAAATAACCGGCGCGAGTATAAGATTCTGAACCATTGTCGTTCAGTACAAAAAAGCCTGTGCCGTCTATGGCCATATCTAATGCGTTTTCGGTGCCGCTAATATTACCTTGGCTAAATTCTTGTCGCACATTATCAACCAATACACCACTGCCCACTGGTTTTGTACCTGTACCTAAAATACTCGATGTATAGACATCGGCAAATTCTGCACGAGACTCTTTAAAGCCAACCGTACTGGCATTTGCCACGTTGTTACCAGTGACCTCTAAGTCTACCGATGCTGCTCTAATACCACTTAAGCCAATATTAAACGCCATGATGTGTTACCTCTTATAATGCTTAATTTTTCAACCACTGTTGCCAGTGCTATCTATAGTTTAAAATTATGATTGTTAACTTATTTTCATAAGCTATTTAAATAATTCAATTTGGTTACTGTAAAATTTGTTTAACATCGCTAAGCGCTGCCTTGGTGCCACCGGCTAAATTTAATGTGACCGATGAATTACTGCCTATGGTGACACTATCTACTTTGCCGCTCATGGCGGTATCCAGCCCTTCGTTTTTACCGTCGATAGATGCGCTCACTACAAACTTATATTCACCCGGAGGGTAAGGGGCTGCGATAGTGGCACCGTTACTGTCTAAAACCGGATTACCTTCGCCATCTCTAAGCACTTCTTGGCGATTCATTAAACTGCGATTAAGTTCTACAATTTCGCCGTCCATTTCTAAATTAGCACCATCCCAGCGGAGTGAAACCCCTCCTTGATCGTGTCTACCTAAACTAATGGTTTCTAATGTTTGACCTGTACGAGACTGAATTTGTACCGATAAATTAGCGGTTGTAGCCGGTACTTCGGCATAACCAGCAATTAAGTCGCCATCTTGTAAAAAGCCATAATCGTTACCCGGAACAACAACTGACTGACCCACCATTGATGATGCTTGTAATGCTTGGCTTGATTTTAATTCAGCCGCCATATCAGAAACTGTGGCATTTAAATTTTCGGTGCCTTCTACCTGGCTGAACTGTGCAAGTTGTGCAATAAATTCAGTATTATCTTGTGGTTCTAATGGGTTTTGATTGTTCATTTGAGCAACCAATAACTTCATGAATTCGTTTTTTCCGAGTTCATTTTTTTTGTTTTCATCAGCATTCGATGGCTTAGAAAATTGATCAAGAACCGTTTGTGATGTACCGCTAGTAATAATGTCGTCCATTGATTAATCCTCCGTTACTGGCCAAGTGTTAAAGTGCGCTGTAACATTTGCTTGGCGGTTTTCATTACTTCTACATTCATTTGATAACTTCTTGATGAAGACATCATGTCAGTCATTTCTTCGACTACATTTACATTTGGATAAAGCACATAGCCTTCTTCGTCAGCCATAGGATGCTGTGGTTGAAAACGTTTTTGCAATGGTGCATCGCTTTCTACAATGCCGGCTATTTTTACACCGTCACCAACCTGAGAGCGCACATCTAACTTTCCATTTAATCCGTCTACATCGTCCCATTGTTTTTCTAGTACCTGAAACCAAGGCTTACGCGCTTTATAGGTTCCCTCAATACTTGAACTAACTGTTTCGGCGTTGGCAATATTACTGGCGGTTGTGTTTAAACGAATGGACTGAGCATTCATTCCAGTACCGGCAATATTAAATACGTTAGTTAATGACATTATTTATTCTCCGGCCTGTTATTGGCTGCTTAGTGCATTTTTTAAACCTTTAAAACTACTGTTTAAAAATTCAAAAGATGAGTTATAACGCAGTGCATTTTCTGTATAAAAAGACTGCTCCATTTGGCTGTCTACGGTGTTACCGTCGATAGAAGGTTGGTAAGGGTTACGAAATAATAATTCGGTATCGGTATTAACCGTACCCCGTTGATGAGAGGTGTCGGTTACATTCATTTTTAATGAACGCTGACTCTCAGCATCTAGCATGGCCTGAAAATTAAAGTCCCGTGCTTTGAAGTTTGGTGTATCGCTGTTAGCTAGGTTATTGGCTAGCACTTCTGCGCGAGCTGCACGAAGCTGTAATGCTTGAGGGTAAATACTTAACGAATTTTTGAATCCTAATGCCGACATGAGACAGCTACCTATAAATTATTTATATTTAGCTAGAGCAACCACTGTGCCAACATTAAAAACTGTTATATTTCAATAACTTAAAGGATTATATCATTTAAAAAAAGCGGCAATGATTGCCGTTAAGCGGTAAAGCGGAAGATAGACAGGCATAAAAAAAGAGGCCTTAGCCTCTATTTTTTACGGTAGATAATTCCGGGACTGCATTGCACCATTTCATACAGTTCAGCAAGGTCGCTCAATGCTTCGCTAGCCCCAAGTAATAAGTAACCGCCTGGTTTCAGCTGTGCATGTATTTTGGTTAAAATATCTTTTTTAAGTTCAGTTGAAAAATAAATCAATACATTGCGGCAAAATACAATGTCGTGCTTACCTAGCAATGTATATGAATGAAGAAGGTTTAACATTCTGTACTGAACGCGCTTGGCAATGTTTGCATCTACTTTCCAGCCCGTATCGGTACTATTAAAATAACGCTCAAGTAAATCTTTAGGCATACCTCTACCAAGCGCTAATTGATCGTACTGACCATTACGCGCCAACTCTAATGCGCTATTCGATATGTCTGTGGCCATAATTTTTTCGCTTGAGAACTTACCTGGGTTACTACGTTTAAATTCTTCAATAATCATACTGATTGAATATGGCTCTTGGCCTGTTGAAGAGGCGGCGCACCAAATATCAATCGTTTTTTGCTTAGCAGCCAGTTCTGGCAAAAGCTTTTCTTGAAGAATTTTAAATGGGTGGGAGTCTCGAAACCATAGGGTTTCGTTGGTTGTCATGGCGTCGACAACTTGTTCTTTTAAACGGTTGTCACGCTCTAAAATGACCACTAGGTCACCTAAAGTTGCTAATTCTGTTTGTTTCATTATGCTGCGTAAACGGCTTGATACTAGATATTCTTTATTGTCACTTAGAAGTATGCCGCAGGCTCGTTGAAGAAACTCACGAAAAACGTCAAAGTCCTTTTTACTTATATCCATTTTTTATTCCGAGCTAATGTCATCACTAAACGTTATTCCTAACTACTAAGGCACGCTCTGATACTTTTTGAGCTAAAATATCTGGATTAAACTTGGCAATAAAGTCATCAGCCCCTACTTTTTTAACCATATTTTGGTTAAATACTCCGCTTAAGGAAGTATGTAAAATGATATGCATGCCTTTCATATTAGGATCATTTCTTACCGCGGTAGTCAGTGTATAGCCATCCATTTCTGGCATTTCAATATCTGAAATCATCATGGCGTAATAGTCAGCTGGGTTTACCCCTGATGTGACCATATCTTGTAAATGAGTTAATGCTTCACGTCCATCGCACACTGCAGTCACTTCTACCCCTAAGGCTTGTAGACATTTGGTCACTTGTTTGCGAGCGATTTTAGAATCGTCTGCAATTAAAACCTTTGTCACTTGTTCTGATGCATTTTCTAATGCATTAGAAAGCACGTCATCGCTAATAGTTTCTTCCATTGGCGAAACTTCAGATAATATTTTTTCAACATCGATAATCTCAACTATGCGATCATCTATTTCGGTTACGGCTGTTAGATAATGCTCGCGACCCGTGCCCTTTGGTGGCGGATGAATTTCTTCCCAATTCATATTCACAATACGCTCAACACCAGAAACTAAAAAGCCTTGGGTTGCCATGTTATATTCTGTAATAATGACAAAACACGCTTTTGGGTCGCCAACTGATATGCTGCCGGTGGCTAAACCCATGTCCATTATGGGTATTGTGCCCGAACGAATATGTGCCACACCAATCACTACCCGATGACTTCTTGGCAGCACTGTCAATTTAGGGCATTGCAAAACTTCTTTAACTTTAAATACGTTAATACCGTAGATCTGCGGACCATTTAAACGAAACAGCAGCAACTCTAGTCGGTTTGCACCTACCAGTTGTGTCCTTTGATCGACGCTGTCTAAAACACCAGCCATATCTAAACTCCAGATTTCAAATACAAGATCAGTCGTACTTGTTAACTTACATCTAACGGCATGCTAATTGCTCAATACCTATAAAGATGCCGGTGCGCAGGAAAAAACGCCATTTTCATGGCAGCACCCTATCTAGTTTCAGAATAGGACACATTTAAGTGATTCACAGAGTTTTTATTGGGATTTTATGTTTTAGCCTTAGTTCAGTGACTTTTTCTAAGGAAACTGGCCTAGATCAGGTAAACCAAGGTGTTAAAAAAATCTTTGGTGAACTGGTTGTTAATATGGCTAATGGCATGGGACTAACCGAGTATGAGTACGAGATTGAATTAAATAACTTAGATTCAAGGCTAAAACTCAGCCTTTGTACTCAAGAACTGGATATTGAGCTGCCAGACGCGATCAAGTTTGGCCGCAGCCAAGTGAAAGTAAGCTGCCAAGCCCAGCCAGCTTGGGCCCTAAATGTCCCAGTAGAGATTAAATTAGTCACTGACGTGGTTGTGTTAAACCAGCCAGTGTCAAAAGGTCTAGCCGTACAGGATGAGCATTTAGATTATAAGCGTGTGAATCTTGGTTCATTGCGAAATGGCTATTACCTAAATACAGATCAAGTGATAGGCAAGCAGACTAAAAGAGCCCTGTCTGGTCAAACAGTATTAAATGGTCACGTACTTTTGCCCGCTTTAATGGTTCACAAAGGTGACAAAGTAATGATTATGGCTAAAAGGGGCGCTATGAGTGTCAAAATGCCCGGCGAGGCCATGAGTGATGGGCGTGAAGGCAGACAAATACGCGTAAAAAATATTCGCTCTGAACGCGTCATCAGGGCTAAAGTTGTGGATTTTGGCCTGGTTATAGTCAATTTTTGATGTTTTTTGCGTTAATTTAAAAAAAAGATTAAATAAAAGCTAAAGCCTAGTGAATGTCTGCCGTTATAGGCCTATGAGAAACCCTCATTTGCGTGGAAGGTAAATAAAATGAACATAAATAATTTAACAAATGGAGTCGGTGGTGGTGGGCAACCCCGCAGTACCGAAAAAGCAGGTAGTAGCAATAGTCAGAGTAAAGCCCCTGACACAGCTAATACAAACAATGCTGAAGTAAAATTAAGTGCACAGAGCAAGTCTATTCAGCAAATAGAAGCTGAAGTGGCAAAAATGCCAGACATTGACAACGCTACTGTTGAGCGAATTAAAGGCGCTTTAGCCAATAATGAATACAAAATTGATTACGAGCGTATTGCCGGTCAAATGATCAAGTTTGATTCCATCTTAAACTAGTTGAACAAGCTTTAAGGAAATATTATGTCTAACCCAGCAGCAGATAAATTGGTTGAAACACTTACCAAAGAGCTCGCTACGTTGGATCAATTGAGACAGGTTCTGAATACTGAGTCTGATGCTTTATTGAAAAACGACATAAATGCCGTTGAAGGCAGCGCACATCATAAAAAGTCTTTGCTTGCACGATTCCAAAAGCAGGTCCAAACTCGTCTGGACTATCTTTCCGCGCATGGTTTCGAATCGTCCGAACAAGGCTTTGAGTCCTATATAGCCTCAATTGCACCTGATCAAGACAGCTCTGAATACATAGAACTTAATACTCGTTTCAAACAGCTTAAATCTGAGTTTTCAGCCGTTATAAAAATCAACGAAAAAAATGGTATTGTGATTCACCACAGCCGAAATCGTACACGTGCTTTATTAAATATCTTGCATGGTCACAAAAATCAGCCAAACTTATATAATGAAAGTGGTTCTGACAAAGGTAATCGTCAACGCCATAGCTTGGGTGAAGCCTAGAAATTTAGCATTATTAACCCTACTCCTTTAATTAACTAAAATAGACAAGTGTCATGGAACCAGTTAATAATCAATCAGAAGAAAACTTCCTAACCAGCCCGGAAGAAATTTACCGTGCAATTCAACGGCTAATTCGTTACGCGCCAAAAATGACAGTACGCTTTGAAGGTGTAGATGATGCTTTTGGCACGGCCATTACAAAAGTCGATTTAAAGTCTAAAGCCTTTGCCTTCGATAAGTTAATTCCTGAGGCCGGTAACGAACTATTAAAGTCAGGTAAAAGACTAGAGCTGACAGCTGACTTTCGTGGCATTATGGTGTCATTTTATCTGGAAGGCGGCACCAAATACCGTAGCGGAAATCAAGAGTATGTAGCTAAATTTCCAGAAAAAGTTTTATACCTTCAGCGTCGAGATGCTTACCGTGCGATGGTGCCACGCACCTATACTGTTTATTGTGTTTTTAGATCTAGCGAAAGTGATAAAGTTTTTAAAGGACGCCTGCAAGATATTTCTGGCTCTGGATTTAAAGCCTACTTTAAGGGTTTGGTTAGCGAGCATTTAAAATCTATTGGTAACTTTGACGAGTGTACGCTTCACGTAGGCGATGAGTCTATGGATTGCGGATTAGATGCTAAGCACGCTATTTATAATGACGAAAAAGATATGACTTTTTGCGGATTTTCCTTCCATCCGTTAAGTGGAATGAAGCAGCGCTATATAGAACAAATGGTTAATAAACTGCAATTTGAAGAACAGCGTAAACAGCAAGCTGAGCAAGATAAAAAAGACAATAAAGAAAAAGTAAAAGCAGAGAAAAAAACCACGCTACCAGAAACCTCTAACACAGAAGATTAGTAGTTAAGATTGGGCTGTATTACTTATTGGCAGACCAATTTGGAAAAACCTGTAGCAACCGATGATAATCGGCGGCTATATCCACATCCCATAAAAGCGGCATATATGTCGCTTTTTTATTGCCTGATTGCAAAGCCTGCTTGGTTTTTTCCATAACCTGGCTGGTTCCCCAATTGATACCTAAAAATATAGGTTGGTAAGATTCTGTAGCCGCCACTAACACATAGCCGCCGTCCTCTGCGGGAATAAAAACATGGCTACTATCATTTAATAACTCAACCACTTGATCAAAATGGCTTTTATTTAATACCGCACAATCGCTGCCTATAATAATCACCTTTTTAGCTTTGCTTAAACCCCATTCAATGGCGTTGTGCATTTTAGCGCCTAGATCATCACCCTGCTGTAAAATAACTGGCGTGTGTTTCGCCAACTTATTAATTGTCTGCTCAGAACCAAGCGCATCTAAGGCTAGTATTTGGAAGTAACCACTCGCTTTTATATTATTGTGTACAAAGGTTACTAACTGCTTGTGTAGGTTTAAACAACCCTCTTCACCCAACTCTGAATGCAAACGGGTTTTTACTTTTCCTAATTCAGGTAGACGAGCAAACTGAATAATAATGCAATCAAGTTTCATAAAGATAATGCTCAAGAAGAAAATATGAATAAAGTAAAAACAAGATAGGGGTACAAGATAAATCTAGCGGTAAAGCTTGGCTAATTCTTTGGCGGGCACCCCACGCCAAAATAAATATCTGAGTTTCCACATTAATAGTACGGTAGATAACACACCATTCTCTTCCCAACGACGACTAGAAGTGATTACCCGCTTGTCTAAGCAAGCTGGCTTGCCTAACTTTTTAAGACGCTTAGATAGTTCTACGTCTTCCATTAGGGGTAAATCACTAAAGCCATTCAATTGATCGAATACACTTTTACGTACAAACATACATTGATCGCCAGTGGCAATCTTAGTTAAACGTGAGCGCCAGTTTATAAATGTTTCTATCACCCTAAAACTGATGCCTTTACCACTTAGCTTCACATCAAAGCGACCCCACTTATGCATGGCCCCATGACTAACAGCCGCTGCTATGTGACTTGGCCCTAAATCGGTGTCGGCATGAACAAACATTAGCCAAGTTCCATTTGCCAGTTTAGCACCCACGTTCATTTGATTTGCCCGACCCTTTTCACTATGGATCACAGTAAACTGCTGACTTAACCTTTCTGCTGTCCCGTCGGTACTGCCGCCGTCAACCACAATAATATCAGTGACTAAACCATCATTTAATAACCTTAATCGGCGTATTAATTTATCAACCTGATCCGCTTCGTTGTAAACCGGAACAATAATAGAAAGGTTAAAGTTAGACATTTATGACAGCGAACCGCTACACGATGAACCTGCACCCGCGGTACAGCCAAAACAATGGCCAGCTACAGTGATAGACTCACCAGTTAAATCGTTCTTTAATAGATCAGAAACCTGACGATGTTCTTTTTGTGGATTTTCTATCGGCATTTCAAGCATCTGATTAAAATCGCAGTCGTATAAATTTCCTTGATAATCAACGCTGACTGTATTGCGGCACATAACCGTATCTAAATTACTGGCTTGGTAGCTATCAATAAGCAACTGCATATAATTATGAAACTGACCTTTTGCCATTAATATAGCGCCAAAGCGACTGATGGGCATATTGGTAATTGTATACAAGTCGTCAAACTCAATATTCCAATCATCTTTTAAGCGCTTTTTGTAATCTTGCTTCAAACCCTCTTGAGCTGGAGGTAGCGATGCGCCGCTTGGATTGTAAACGAGGTGCAAAGGCAGGTGATCTTTACCTTTGCCATAGCCCAAATCATTCAACATATGCAAACCGATAATACTGGCATCAAACACCCCTTTACCACGCTGGGCGTCGACATTCTCTTGGGTATAACAAGGCAAGGAAGCGACGATAGTGACTTGCTGATCTACTAAAAACTGCCCTAAATCTTCGTAACCTGGTTCGCATAAGATAGTAATATTACTACGGTCAATTACCTCAACTCCTAATTTTCGGGCTTCGGTGACCATGTAGCGAAAATGAGGATTCATTTCTGGTGCGCCACCAGTTAAATCTAAAATTTTAACCCCACGAGTGCGGATCACTTCTAATATTATATCAATGGTTTCTTTATCCATTAATTCAGTTCGGGTTGGGCCCGCATTAACGTGGCAATGGGTGCAGCTTAGATTACAAAGATAACCCAAATTCACCTGTAAAATTTCAAGACTGTCACGATTAATTGCTGGGAACTCACGGGCGACTAGTAGCGGTTTTGTATCAAGCATAATTAAACTCGTTTTACTTATTTTAGTGGTGCGACGCTTTATAGGTTTAGTTTAGCAACAGCATAAGCCATTGGCACTACATATCGCATTATGAGCGATTGGATGAATAAAATAGTGATAAGTTCAAATAGATTAACAATTAAAATGGCAGATAAATAGGTGATAAGTACCTGAGTTTATTGAGTTTTCTGGGGTGTAGGTTAGAATGGCTAGTATCTCCCTATAGTTTAACTGGATAAAACTGCTGCCTCCTAAGCGGCTGCTCCTGGTTCGAGTCCGGGTAGGGAGACCATTATCCTCATTATGCGAACTACTGTTCATTAACCCATAACTTGGCCACTGTGGCCATATTATGGTATAGCGTTTACTTATCGTGGCCACAAAATAATTCATTCATAAAGCTTGATTTCTAGTATATTCAAAGCCATTTATACGACCAATGCAATTGAGTCTTTAAACAGCGTGATTCGAAAAGCGACTAAAAAACGAAAGGTATTTCCAACTGATGACTCGGCTAAAAAGGTAGTTTATTTAGAGATTAGTCAAGCCTCTGAGAAATGGACGACGCCCATAAGAAACTGGAAATTGGCCTTGAACAGATTTATGGTCATGTTCGAAGACCGTTTGAAAGACTACATTTAAAACTGGCAGTTACACAGAATGGTTTACAGCCTCTTCCCACCACTGTGTCGCTTGCTGTGTTTGCTGTGTTTGCTGTGTTTGCTGAGCATGTCTTCTGGACTGCGAATGTCAAACGTATAAGTGGCACAGCGAGGGCCAACAACACTATGTATTGCTGGCCATCTTAAAAGTTATTAGGGCTGCTTAGGTTGCTCTTGCCTAGTGAGGCCTTTAAACAAGTTTCTTTGCTTATCAAATTCTAATGAGCGCTCGTTTTTTATTGGATTATAGTAATAAGTGAATTTAATAAAATTACCTCCTTTTTCTTTTGGAAAAACACTCACGTTAAATTCGTCGAGTATCTTGCCATAGTTGGCAGCTATAACATTGCCTTCATTATCCACTTCCGTATTCACACGTATCTCATACCCCAGAATAGCAGTTTCAAACGTGGTTTCAGTAACAGGCATCATCCGCAAGCCTTGTTTAACTTGATAACTATTTTCGACGTACTCCATTTGGTTTATATAACCCTTTTCTGAAGCTAAATATTGAAATTTAAAGTCTGACTCAAACACCTGCGACTTTTCACTTAATTTAATTAAGCCATCTGTTTCTTGGGGGAAATTAACAAGTAGCCGTTCGTCATAGTTAAATGCATCCTTACCTTCGCCATCCAAATTAAAATATATATGAGCCTTTAGGCCTTTACCATGGGGGATGACCCAATCCCCTTTTTCAAAATCAAAACCTATCTTTTTCCCTTTAGCGGGCAAGTCAAGGGTAATGGCTCTGGCGTACATGGGTTGAGGATTTTGTATGGGGCGCAATAACAACGTCAAGTCTTGGTCACCGCGAGCGGTTCTTCGAGTAGATTTATAATAACCGTGTTTTCTAATCACCATCGAAACGCCATACAGTGCGGTATTAGTTGCCGTTACTCTTCCTTCTCCATCGGTGTAGCCATCAAATGAATTGCTGCCTCGACTTATTAAGAAACCCATATCCACCTTTGCACCCTCAACCGGTTGTCCCGTTTTACTGTCAATCACTTTTAAGTTGACCGTCACGCTATTATTAGCACAAGAGGTACTGACTGTGATAAGTAATCCGAGTAAAAGCAATAATCCTAACTTCATGGCTGGCTCTCCCTTAATTCGCCGATGTCTAACATTTTTTCATACACCTGATACACATAGGGCATGGCCATATTACGGATGTCACTATGGAGCCAGTGATAATCTTCCGCCTCACCCTTAATTCGCTCCTGTGGCCAATATTCATCCCTTAAACTTTGCATATCAAAGTCTGTACCGAAGTTTACCAGCTTCTTAATTGGATTTGCCCCCGCTGCAAAAGAACGGGCGGGAATGGCATGGGCCAACAGGTCCCACATAACCCACTTTTTATTCAACAAAGCATCAACCGCACTGCGATCCGGGCCATTCTCCCTAAATTTGTTGCCTGGAGCAATGGGAGCATACAGATCATCGTAGTCAAACTGATTAAAGAAGCCATATTGGGCAAGGTGTTCATTCGTCAATTTTTCAGGATCACCGTCGGGTAACGCTATTGCGTTCTTGGCTTCATCTGCTGTGAGTTTTTTATAACCTGCAGGCCGACCACCACTCATTTTCGTCGGCACCGCTTTTGCCGTTTACCTGTAGGTAATAATGGTATTTTCCGGCTTCGCCTTCCTTAAATTTAATTACTTGAAGATGACGGCCCGGGTTGATGGCAAAATCTTGTACTCGGGTTTGATACGGGTTGGCGGCGTTGGACGCCACTTTCACTAACCGCCCGGTGTAACCGCGATCTTTTAAATGATCGGGCAATGGCAAGCCCTTTTCGTCCATCCATTGCGTATGTATTTCAATGAGGTAGTCGTCGCTGGTGGCGGCCCCTTCTGTGATCGACGACTTGAAACGTGAAGGACTCATTATTGAAGCGGGCTTATCTTTGTCCGTAGCTTGGGTCAGATGAGTGGCCATATTATGGTATAGCGTTTACTTATCGTGGCCACAAAATAATTTATTGATAAAGCGTCATTTTCTAGTATATTCATAGTGTGAGCAGCGACAGTCGGTGTCCCTTAGCTTTACCAAGGGTAGCTCTCATGACACCAAGAAATGGGTTTCCATCAAGTATGGATATACCCAAGATGTCCGACATTAAACACACCACAATATCGGCTACCTCCAAATATATCTAATCAATCCAAGTATTTATCCATTGTTTTTGTTAACGACTTAAGAAATCGAATACATTTCTTCGATTTAAATTTAGTTGTAGTGCTACTGCTCATGTAGCATATCTCTAAAAATTGCTTACCAACATCTATTCCAATATATGCAATAATCTTTTTTAACTCCACTTGTTCATACAGCATCATCAGTCGTGACTGAGCGCTTGGATACCATCCAGTAATAAAGAGATGAAGCTAGGGGAAAATCTACAATACAATGTCAGAGCATTACGTGGTCAAACATCCTCACTAGCTTTCAGCAGTTGAGATAGCTAATCACCCTCTACTGAGAGATACAAGTGGCTTAGTTAATTTGGAATTACACGGATAAGAAAAATGATATCAAACATAGTCGACGATTAATCAGCTCCTTAGGCTCATTGAATCGATCATTGTTTTTTTATCATTGTTGATTTTTTTATTTTCCCGGCAATATTGATTGCTGAATTTTTGATGGAAATAGCTACTAAATCTGCAGTCTTAATAGAGTCAACTGCTCTAACCATAGTAAGCCCGCCAATTAAAACACCTATTATTGCCCATCCCTTTGATATGCGTTCTTCGTGAGAAACACCATCAAGCCCCATAGCCATAAGCTCAACTATGTCGATCATTTTTGCCTCATAGATAGCGTGTAATTCAGATTTAGTGCGAACAACTTCAGGAGAGAGCGTTGTCATTGCACAACCACTTGAAAGGTCATCACGATGCGTTTGCCCTAGATAATAATCAGAGAAGGCCACAAGCCATTGCTTACCATGCTGAAGTTGAAATTCAGGGATTGCAGCAATCACTTCATCAAGGCCTGCCGACAATGCGGCTTCAAATGCCCCTTCTTTTGAGCCTAAGTGGGCATAAAAGGCACCCGAGGTAACTCCGGCTTCTTTCGCTATACCATCAACACCAATACCAGCATAGCCATTTCGTCTAAAACTTTGACTTGCTGCGTTGATAATACGTTTTCTTGTTTCTTGCTTCTTACTTAATTTCGTCACTTGAATACCCTCCCCCTTCATAAGCGTCTTGGAATTATAGCTGTTTTTTAAAAGAAATATAGTAATCGTTATATATTATCTTGATAAAATAACGAACACTCTAATGTTAACCGTGTTTTGAATTTAATTTCTCGTAATATGAGCCCCCTCATCCGCTCATGCATATTCACCAAGCTATGACTGCCAATACACTAAACATCATCAATACGATAATTTTAACCTTTAGCGACCGCTATTATTTCTTTAACATTCCCGTTTTCGATCGCTTTATAAAAAAAGATCATCTGATAATTCATCAGTAGCAACACGCTTCGAAAACTCTACACATGTAACCGAAGACTCGCTAAACTCAGCTGTTAATAACATGTCACTTGTTTTATATAAGGCCATTAAGTCTCTAGGCATTTTCTTCAAAGCCATCAGCTTAATAAACGGTATAAGCAATGCAAAACCAATGAGTCTTGCCTTCAGATCAAATAAAAATTCTGCAACATCATGACTAAACAACACGATTGCAGCGATAACAAGAAAAAAACTAATCGCTCCAGCTAATACTTCAGCGCCTATTAATATGAAATACTTCTTCATGATCAAAACCTCGCTATCGCTTAATGGTTTTTACTTCTTGTGATAACAACGCATTGGAGCCGGGACCTACACAGTCGGTAGTTGCGTATTGGCATCGAGAGAATACAAGCATGATTTAAATATGCGTTATTATATTTAGCTAAACTCTTCTGAATACCTACAGTATAAACGAAGAAAACTCTGAATAATGTTTACTTTAGAGCTGTAAATTTAAACCTTGGCGAACTCAACACTTAACCCATTTATCGTCAGTAGACTGCGGCGCTCCGCCCACTCTTATTTCCAAGCCTTGCATAGTACTCACATTCGAGTAACTCGCTTTCAAAGTTGCCGCTGAGCTTCTCTTCACCATCACCTCGACCGAGTTTTTTCGCCCCGTTGGGATCCATATGTTGCTATCAATCCGAGCGGCGATCTTACATTACGACTCTAAGACCGAAAAGCGAAAGCCATAGGTAGAATGATGATCGCAAGCAGTTGCCCGTGACCTGTTAACCCGTTGCTTTTTCTGTTGAGTTTGCTTAATCGCCTTGGTAGCGACATCGTAATTGTTTGAATTCGTCACGACCGTATGAAACTCACGTCCATCTTTGCCATTACATACAATTGCTTCTTGCGTCCTTCTCATCAGTTGGTTTTTCTGGTCATAAAAATCGATATTCATCGCCTTCAATGCCTCCATGGCCTTCGCACTTGGTGCTGCAAAAGTAGCGGATTGCTCTACTCCCCATTCCAACTTTGCACGATCCGCATGTATCGAAATTCTAATTTGGTTATAATTCACACCATTGCTATCCAAAGCGACACCTTGATCTGTTTTAAGCAACAAGTACTTCTCCTTATCTTCGCCCACTAAGTTAAAAATCTTATCGTAGACCATACGGACAGAGAGGCTATCATCAGTTCCAGAGTTGTCATTACAGCCCCCGACAAACAATGAGCTCATTAATACAATTACAATTCGAAAATTAATCATTTAGCTGTGCCTTCCATAAAAGGTTAAATAGATTAGCATACTCGACCTTTCACGCCGAAAGCGTGCATTGTGTAAGAACAGTGATTGAAAACTTCAGCGTTTGTGTACACACATCCATCATCTACTAAATGCCTAGCCTTCCCCACCCTCTAAGAGTGGTTAAAAAGAGTTGCGCCATTAAATATAGCAATCGTTATATATTGTATTGACAATATAACGAACACTATATAATGTATCATCAATCAATAAATATAATGATCGCTATATTTATTGGTTGAACTGAAGATGACTTAATACAACTTCATATATCACAAACAATTAGCTTAACTATTTTTGGAGAATAATATGCCATTAACACTTAGTCTTACTGAAGGCGCTATACCTACTAACTCTATAAAAGAAGCAATTAAAAAACTTACTAATTCAATGCTTAACCATCATGGACTATTAGGTAATAAAGTCATGACACCCAACATAACTGCCCACGTTTCAGTCTTACCAAAAAGCAGGACGTTTTCCGGCGGAGAAGAATTCACAGGCGTTTGGATGGAATGGAAGGTACCTTCTTTTGCTTTTGCTACGAGAGAAATACAGTTGGCTCATTTTGCTGAAGCAACCAAAATTATTAGAGACTTATCTGGCGGAAAACAGCCTATAGATAATATTTACTCAAATGTTATTCATACAGTAGATGGATCATGGAATTTCAATGGCATCGCTATGACTAATGAAGAAATTGGTGAAGAAATCTCAAAAGGTTAATAAATTTTACGCCCCCATTTTTTGGGGGGGCAGTAATGCTCATAACCCTCTATATATTATGAGTAATAGTAAGCGTGCACCAATGAAAAAAAGCATTTATCAATCAGGCTAACTGATGGTAGTCGTGCTTCATGCAGATAATTCAATTTTAAAAAAAGAGAAATAATATGTTTAAGAAAATAGCCGCTGTAAGTTTATTAGCCATCGTTTCAACGGGTGCCTTAGCAGAAAGCTGCATGGATATTGGCGGAGTCGCTCTTGCCCATTTCTTCGATGAAGGAGAAGGTAAACCTCTGATTATCTCAGGAGGTGTAACCGGTAGTTTCTCAAATGCTGCGGGGAAAATCACTGCACAGAGAGAAACTAAAACTGGCTTGGAAATGGATATTGAACACTATTTTGGTCGTACAGACGGTGGTTCAGTATTAACAAAAGACTTAGGGGTTCTTACTGCTGTTCCAGGTAAGCCAGGCCGTTTTATGATCGAAATCACCTATGACATTCAAGAGGAGAAATCAAGGGGTACGCTCAAGGACTACGATGGTGGTTTCAAAAGTTACGGTCTTGTTGACTTAAGAAATGGTAATGACTTGAAAGGACTGGTCCGTTACGAAGGTAAAATTTGTAAATCATAATTTTATAGATATACACCACTGGGCCTCGGTCGAATAGCCTAGGCCAGTGATATATAGTTCAGTAAAAAAGATAGGCGAATTCCTTGGTGAATAGAATACTTCATACGATGTTAAGAGTTTCTAGCATTGAACAAACCATCAAATTTTATACCAAAATACTGGGTATGGATGTACTTAGAACTTTCGAACGACGTGATCAAGATTTTTCTTTAACCTTTTTAGGTTATGGCAAGGAGTCAGAAACTTGCGTATTAGAGTTAACTTATAACTATGGTGTTAACAAATATGAAATGGGTAATGCCTTTGGTCATATTGCAATTGGCGTTGACGATTGTTACAAGGCATGTAATCAAATAAAGAATTTAGGTGGTACAATCTTACGTGAAGCAGGACCACTGGCTGGTAGTGATGAAATAATCGCTTTCGTAGAAGATCCTGATGGCTACAAAATTGAATTGATTCAAAAAGTTTTTTCTGCAAAGACTAAATAAGTAATTCATAGCCTAATTGGAATCTACGAACTGGATTAATTCAACTCGAGATTTTAACTCAATACGCTATTGAAATATCGACAAATCAGTTGGTGAAAGCGCCTAAGATGAATGGGTTTTTCTTTCTGATAGGCGTGAACCATATACACTGGCCACAGGGGGCCAGTAATATTATCCATAATATGAACCAACTCACCGGATTTGATGAGTGGCATGGCGGTCACATCAGGCACTAACATGATACCCATATGACGCAAACCCATTTCGAGAGCACTAGGCAAGGTATTTACCCTGGCAAATTGCTTCAGCTTGATCTCCGTTTTTTCATTCGAACTAACATCAAAAATAGTCGTTTTTGGCTGCTGCCAGGCTGTTGAAATCCAATGTAATGCCATCAGGTCTTCAACTTTTTTTGGTACCTTGTTCCGATTCAGAAAAAATGGCGTCGCACAAAAAATTTCTTTAATGGTACCGACAGGTAGCGCACGATAGCTGCTATCGGCTAATTCACCCGCATGAATCGACACATCAAGATTGTTTTCAACAAGATCCAGACTACTATCACTGACCATTATCTCAGGTTCCAATCCCGAAAATTCACTACATAATTGCTCAATGGCTGGCATGATTACAATTGATTCAAGAGAGTGTGGATAGGTAATCGCGAACCGGCCGCTCGGATTTGCGACAGCGGTTGCAATGTCAGCATAAGCTAACTCGACTTGATCCTGCAATAGCTGACAGCGTAGTAAGAGCTTTTCGCCTAATGCTGTAAGTGATAGGCCGCGAGTGGTTCGATTTAGTAAGCGAATACCCATTTCACTTTCTAGTGCTTTTATTTGTTGGCTGACAGCCGACTTAGTAATACCAAGCGCATCTCCCGCTTGGGTAAAAGACCCTTTTTGAGCGACGCTGGCAAAGATCATTAATCTAGAAAGCTGCCTTGTATTGTTCATATTTCCTAAACAGTAAGTCAATATTATTAGTATTGTCCTTTATTCTACTCTCGAATAAAATTCTTTCAAGCATTTAAAAACAACCACCAAACTCATTGTCACTAAGACACACAACCATTAGAGGAAAGAAACATGTCTGCATATATTATTGTAGGGTTTACACCAAAGGATACCGACAAACTTCAGCAGTACGGCGCATCTGTACCACCTATACTTGCTCAATATTCAGGAGAAATACTAACAAAAGGACCTGTCGAAAAGTTACAGGGAAATTTTGCACATAAGATTCAAGTAGTTATTTCGTTCCCAAACAGAGAAAAGGCACTGGGTTGGTATAATTCAGCCGAGTACCAGGCATTAATACCCGTACGTGATCAGGGAATGGATTCGGAATTTCAAATGATTGGCTAAACTAAACACCCAGCTCAACAGGCGTAGTAATTTTGGTGATATTACTGCATATTTTTACGGGAAAAGTGCAAACATTAAAGCCTTGTTAGTAATTTTTTATTAAACTTTATTACTACGTTTGAATGTGCATCATTTATTAATAGAAGTAACTCAAAAAAAACTGATTTTGTTGGGTTTAATATTTGAACCCATGACATCCAGCCATATATAGGGTGCGGCATAAGCTGATTTATAGCTGTAAAATCATGCCCCGTATTTATATTTCAACCCTTGGCTGGTCTTTTAGGTTTCTTGCCAAAAATATTTTTGTAGCTGTCTTTTCCAATACCTACACTTAATCTAAAGTAAATTTGGCCTCCTAAAGTTACAATTAATAGAGTGGATCATTACTAAAAATTGTAACTGCCCTTAAAGAATACGTAGCTATCACGAGTGATTGATTTAGCTGAGTTGTCTAAATCTGCGTATCCTACTGCATCAAACGCGATAGAAAAATCTGAAAAGACTCTAGATTCAATAGATATAGTCGGTAATTTTTCCTGTGATTCAATATCGACATAAAATCCAAATTTGATTCGGCTCGAACTTACGTTATTTGATAAAAGATGCAGTCCTAAGAACAAATCGTTATCGAATATATCTATTGGCTGCAACTTTCTAGTATTCCAAATATATTCGGAAAATAGATTAATATCGTATCCAGAAGATTGAATATTTGTAATA
>JAWUVO010000029.1:0-34109 GCA_034112325.1 Bermanella sp.
ACTTCGTTAGGATTAAAGTTGGCGCGGTGAACCGTTTGCGCATCAAACATTAGGTCATTGAATGGCTTATCAAATAATGCCTGAACCTCTTCACGGCCCCAGTTATGACGTACAGATTGTTGTGTAGATGCGCTCATGACAAACCCTTTAAATGTTTGTTTTGCTTACTTTAATTAGCCCATATTGGCTGTAAGCAATGCCTGAAATATAACATTCAGTCCGGTTAAAAATATAACAGCCGTCATAATACTAAAACACAAGAATCAGTCAACCACTTCCACACCATCGGTTTACTAGTGATTATAAAACAACCTTAAATTGTCTTTATATGGATATTTTTAGCATTAGGCCGTTATCTATGACTTTCTTCCAATACTGCTTCAAATGTAAAAATGTAACAATTTAACTCATGTTATGAACCGATATGGCCAACTAGAATGCTTAACTGTCTATTAACACGCGCTAAACACATTTTTGAAAGTTCCTTAAACAATCACTGCATATTTTGTTTAGAGGCTACTAACAACACCATATGCAGCTTATGCAGCGAAGCTCTGCCTAAACTAGGCAACCATTGCGGTCATTGTGCTGAACCTAATTACCATGGTGAAATATGCGGAAACTGCCTTAAGCTGCCACCTTCTTTTGATCAAGTTGTCTGCCCATTTATATATTCTGGAGCAATAAAAAAACTCATTATTACTTTTAAAGCAAAACCAAATGCAATTGGCAGTTATCACTTAGTCAAAAGCTTAAGCGAACAACTTGCTGAGTACTCTTATGATGGCATTGTCCCTATTCCTTACCACTGGAAAAATTTATTGGCTAGAGGACATAACCCTGTTAGAGAGCTAACTAGACTATTGAGCAAAGATCTTAATATTAAGTTAATAGATGGATTGATCCGAGATAAGTATAAACCTAATCAAAAATCACTGAAGCGTAAGCAAAGGTTTCGTAATTTACAGGGTGTGTTCTCAGTCAATATTAGGGTAATCGAAAAAGCTGTGAGAAATAAAAATATACTACTGGTAGACGACGTACTAACAACAGGGGCAACCTGCAATAGCGCAGCCCTTTCGTTAAAACAAGCTGGAGCTAAAAGCGTAACAGTGGCCTGCTTAGCTAGGACACCGGCCAAAACATAATAAAATGGTTAGCCGGTTTGATGATTTACAGCGTTATAACATCAATATATTTATATAGTAGCTATTCCTTTAAACAGACGACCTAGTATATCGGCTCCAGTAATCACTCGACTGCCATTGTCTGTCCACACCAGTAGCACATCTTGATCTAATACATCATCACTTTCGACACTCACCTGCTGAGCAACTTTTAAGCGTCGCATTGCAGCACCTAATGTTGTTGTATCATCATTAAAAATAATAGGTCTATGGGCAAACACATATGGGTCAGTGGGCGCTTCATCTAACAGTGCCGACCGAATAAAGCCGTCGGCATCTAATACTAATAATGGCTGATTGTTATGGTTAACTAATACTACCCATTTGTGTCCCGATAAATGCACTTGATTTAAAAACGCTTGAAATTGATCGGACCCTTGCTCTGGCAGTATTGGTAAATCTAATTTGCATTCACATTTAATGATACTTTTTGGGTCTATTGCTTCGCCTTCATGGGATACCAGAACATTTTGTACCGATAAAAAGTTAAGCGCTCCCATTCCCTCTACATGTTCAACATCAGCTTCGTCTGCATGCATGTGGGCTTCAATAATGCCCTTTAATTCATTTTCTCGAAAATAGGTAATGCCTTCACGCCCTAGCCAGCCATCTAAAATTATCGCGGTAGGTTTGGCTACAGGAAATAACACTATTTGATAAAAACGAATCAATGGTGTTAAAAATGAAGCGACTTTTAATGCATTTCTTGAAAAGTATGCTTGAGGAAAAATTTCACCAAAAAACGTTATCGCTATTGTAGAAAATAAAAATGAATAAACCCCAACCAGTACAGAGTCTGACAGTAAGGTCAGCAGTACGTTAATCGAAACGTTACCCCAAAGAATTGTCGACAGCAAAAAGTTAGAATCTTCACGCATACCCAGAATAATCTGTGCATTTTTATTGCCGCGCTTAGCTTCTACCTCTAACTGTAAACGGCTTAAACTGAAGTAGGCTAAGTTGAGCCCAGAAAAAGCCGCCGATTGGACCAGACAAAGTACAATGCCGCTCCAAATTAAAATATCAAACGTCATACCTAACTCGCTAAAATAAATGAACCTAAACCTAAGAAAATAACAAAGCCAACCACGTCGGTTACTGTTGTCAATATCACCGACCCTGATATGGCTGGATCAATATTTACTTTTTTCAATAAAAATGGAATAAAGGTGCCTGATGAAGCAGCCGCCAGCCCATTAATAAATATTGATACAAATATAATTAAACCTAATGCCACCGAATCAAACCAATACATAACTACCAGCGCAATAATCACCCCAAGTAAGGCACTGTTAATGGCCGCAATATGTATTTCTTTTTGCATGATCAATTTAATATTGTCTGAGGTAATATGATTTAATGCTAAACCTCGTAACGCAACCGCTAAGGTTTGGCTGCCTGCAATACCGCCCATGCTGGCGACCACTGGCATTAAAATAGCCAGTGCCACAACTTGTTGCAGTGCTGTTTCAAAATAGCCGATAACAAAAGAGGCAAAGAACGCTGTCACCAAATTAATGCATAACCAAACCGCACGTAATTTGGCGGCACTAGAAACAGGTGTAAACAGGTCTTCTTCGGTTGACGGTGTTTCTTGTATAGAGGCTTGCAGTACATATTCTTGCACCCCCCACAACAAAACAGAAACCGGAATGGCACCTACTATTTTAGTATTGCGGCGCACCGGCAGCCATGCCAAGTTATCTTCCGGGTCTAACCGAGCAATGATACTTGTGACATCATCAAGATGATCGCATTCGAAACAAGGCAACATAACGGCTTCAGCTTTTACGTCATTTTGCTGTTCAAATATCACATGCAAAGGAATAGTACCTAGTAATTCGCTGCTATCGTTGACGACAAAAACCGCTTTAACATCGCCTTTTTTACGAATACGCTGAGCCACAGAATTTAACGAGACCCTAGGGCGTACTCTTAAAATACTGCTATTTAAGTGTCTACCTACTTGCTCGTCGTCATAACTAAGAGCTTGCTGTAATTCTTCTACTACTTCATCTTCTTGATCAAGAAGAATCGCATCGATCATGCTGGTAGGCATAATATCGGCGAATAAAACTAGATCGGCGGAGTCAGCTTGAGACTGAAGTGTCTGGCGACCCTTATCATCTAACGAATCAATTAAGTTTTTGGCCGTGTCTTCTTGCAGGCTATACAGAACATCCCAAAAGCGGCTTACCGGTAATACGTTCCATACCAGTAATCTAAGATCTAAAGGAATAGACTCAATTACCTGAGCAATATCCTCATCTAACAGCATTTCGAATTCGCTGTACGCTACTTCGCGCTCAGGCTCCATAGTTACCAATAGGGAGACCACGCTACTAACCAATTCGGGGTTACGCTCTTGCGTTATGTTCTCATTTTCAGTGGTCATAATTCACTTTCCCATAGACAATACTAAGTAATATTGCAGCTCATTTAATAATGGCGGCATTATGTATGCATTTTATATTTTTCAATACATTTATATTCATCAAACTGGCCGATTAATGCAAATATTATCTAAACAGAACTTCATATATCAATTACATACCTCGCAAGATTAGAATGAAATCAGTACACTGCGACTATTCATTTAAAGGCCCTAAATCATGTCTCACGATTACGACAGTCTATCCCCTGATACGGTGCTAAATGCCGTCGATTCCATCATCGACTCCATGGACATGATAACCAGTGGGCATCAATTAGCCCTTAACAGTTATGAAAACCGCGTCTATCAAGTGGGCATTGAGGATAGTAAAGATTTAATTGCTAAATTCTACCGGCCAAATCGCTGGTCTAAACAAGCGATTTTAGAAGAGCATAAGTTTAGCCTTAAATGTAAAAAAGACGATTTACCTGTGGTGGCACCACTAGTAATTGAAGGGCAAACCTTATTTCATTTTGAAGGCTTTGATTTTGCTTTGTTTCCTAAACAAGGTGGCTACAGTGGCCAGATTGAAAACCTAGATGACTTTGAACAAATGGGCCGATTATTAGGTCGACTTCATCAAACCGCAAACTGCGTTGAGGTCAGTCATCGTATCTCTATTACCCCGCAAACGTTCGCAATAGATAGCCGTAATTATTTACTAGATAATAACTTTATTGACGAAGGATTATTGCCAGCCTATCAAAGCCTCAGTTCTGACTTGATTGATTTAATTCAACAAAAATGGCAACAGACAAACCCTAAGTTAAAACTGACACACGGCGATTTACATGCTGGCAACCTACTTTGGTCTCCGACACAGACTGAAAACTTGCCACACATGGTTGATTTAGATGACTGTGCGCTAGCGCCACGCATACAAGATATTTGGATGCTGATGCACGGCGAGAGAGATGAAATGCAAAGCCAACTTGCCGCCATTGCACGAGGCTATGAGCTATTTTTGCCATTCCCTACTCAAGAGCTTTCGTTAATTGAACCGTTACGCACCATGCGTTTAATGCATTACAGTGCTTGGTTAGCAAAACGCTGGGAAGACCCTGCTTTTAAGCAAGCCTTCCCATGGTTTAATACTGGCCGCTATTGGTCTGAGCAAATATTGATTCTTCGCGAGCAGTTTTCAATCATGCAAGAGCCACCGTTAGTATTAGGCTATTAGCTAGAAGACTTGGCCTTTGAATATAACTGCTGAATACTAGAGAAGTCTTTTGGGCCTTTATCTTCGCCTGCTGAGTTTTTATGCAGGTTAAATAAATTACGCGCAGTAGACCCCATTGGAATTGAAGATCGGCTTGTTAATGACGCTTCTGTGGCCAAGCCTAAATCTTTTAACATTAGGTCGACCATAAACCCACCTTGGTAATCGTTAGAAGCTGGAACGCCTTCCATCACACCTGGTACTGGATTATATTTTTCTAAGCTCCAGTTACAGCCAGAACTTTTTAGCATAATTTCTGACAATATTTTAGGATCAAGGCCGTTATCTATGCCAAGCTGTAATGTTTCTGCGGTACCTGCCATGTGAATGGCAAGCAGCATATTATTGCAAACTTTAGCCACTTGACCAGCACCTACATCACCAGCCAAAAATATATTTTTACCCATGGACTGTAGCACCACTTTAGCCCGCTCGAAATTACTTGCCGTGCCACCTACCATAAATGCTAATGTACCTGCAGCCGCTGCGGCTACTCCACCAGAAACTGGCGCATCGACAAAACTAATACCTGCTTGCTGTGCAGCAGTCCCTACACGACGGGAATTTTCAGGAGAAATAGTTGAGCAATCTAGTACCAAAGCCGTTTTAGGGATCACATTTAATAAGCCAATATTTCCCTTACTGCCAGCTTGCTCATTACCAATATAAATACTTTCAACAATATTTCCGTTGGGCAGCATACTAACAACGTAATCGGCATCCACTACCGCTTCGGCTGCGCTATTCATATTGCTACAGCCAACTTTTTTGGCATAAGCTTGTGCCGCCGATGAAAGATCGAATGCACGAACCTCAAATCCAGCTTTTACTAAGTTGGCAGCCATGCCGCCACCCATATTGCCTAAACCAATAAACGCTACTTTTTTAGCCATGTACTTTACCTTCTTATTATTAGTGGGTTTATAAGTAATGATTTTTCCGATGCTACTTTACATATCCGCTAGTGGATTTGTGGGCCACGGAGCATGAAAAAATTCAGCCAGCGTATCTTCTGTAACATCACTTAATTGCTTAAATTGCCATTGTGGGTTTTGATCTTTGTCTACCAATAAAGCGCGCACACCTTCTGCAAATTCGGTATGACGGACAATAGTTGTGGCCAGTAGTATTTCTTTTTCGAATACCGCCTTCAAGGGTAAACTTTTACATAGTTCTAACTGATGAAATATCCATTTAATGGCCAGCGGTGAACCACTGGCAATACCCGTTTTTGCACGCGCCATCCATTTATCATCGGTGCTTAGACTAGCAAATCTTTCTGCAATAGTTTCTGCATTATCGCCACTACAAAGTTGATTAATTATACTTTGATTTTTTTCTAAGTTACCTGCTGGAATGTCGGTAGCAGAAATGGCTTGCTGTTCGAGTAGTAAATCGTCCAGCATAATAAGTGCATTGTCTGCAGACCAATCTAAGTCCACTAGTAAGTCCAAAACTGTTTGTTTTTTACTGTGACTAACTGTGTAATCAGCTAAACCTGCATAAACACTATCAGCACCATTTATAGAAGCGGCTGTTAACGCTAAAAAGCGACCACACTCACCAGGCATTTTATTTAAAAAGTAACTGCCACCTACGTCGGGGAATAATGCGATGGTAACTTCGGGCATAGCAATGCGCGTTCTTTCAGTAGCAATACGATGGCTACAAGCTGCAAATACTCCAAGGCCGCCACCCATTACAATACCGTGCCCCCAAACGATAGTTGGTTTATTATAATTTTTACTGTAATTATGTAATAAATAATCTAAGCGGTACTCACATTCAAAAAATGCTTCGGCGTAATCACATGGACCACCTGGCTGCTCGACAGATGATTTTCGTAAAGCTTGAACATCTCCACCTGCGCATAAGGCTTTTTCACCTGCTCCCTGAATAAATATTGCCGCTACTTTTTTGTCAGCTTGCCATGCTTGCAGCTGTTCAAACATTAACTCAACCATTTCAAGATTTAACGAATTTAAAGTCTTTTCGCTGTTTAGTGTTACTACAGCAATGACCTGACCATTTACAGTGGTCAGTTGTTCGAATACTACGGGAGCTGTCATTAAATTATTGTCCACTAGCTATTTGTCCATTGAGGTTTACGTTTTTCAACAAAAGCACTTACCCCTTCTTTTTGATCTTTGCTATCCCAAAGCTTTACGAACAGTTCGCGCTCTTTGGTGTATGCAGATGCCATATTTCCGCTGCGGGCAGACATTATAAGCTGTTTACAATAACGCACTGAAGTGGGCGATTGCTTTTCAACTTTTGTCGCCAGTTCTAACGCGTGTTCTAATCCTTTACCAGTTGCTACTACTTCAGATACTAGGCCAATTTTTTCAGCCTGCGGTGCCTTAATTCGCTCACCTAAAAGTATCATACGTTTTGCCCAGCCTTCACCAATTAACCAAGACAATTGCTGCGAACCTAAACCACACGGCAATAATCCAACCGATGCTTCAGGTAAAGCCATCTGCGCCTGCTCTTCACAAATTCGCACATCGCATGATAAGGCCACTTCTAAACCGCCACCCATAGCAAAGCCTGTAATAGCTGCAATAGATACACCTTGGTAATCGGCTAGTGCCTCAAATGCACTGCCAAAAGCTACTGAAAACTCAAACGATAAACCCTTGTCGTCATGATTAAAACGATTTAAATCGGCGCCTGCACTGAAAAACTTTTCGCTTTCGCTGGTCAATATTAGCGAATAATTTTCTTTATCTTTATTCAGTTCATCTACTATTTTTTTAAAGTAGTTAAGGCTGTCGGGGGTCCAAGTATTTGCCGGGGGATTGTTTAATGTAACAATGGCAATGTGTCCGCGCTTTTCTAGTTTAAGTAAGTCACTCATATTGTCTCCTTTAATTCTGAAAATAGTTGTTTATAAAAAAGACTAGCGAATAGAGTCTATGGCGTCGTCTTCAAGCATACGTCGCGAAATAATAACCTGCATAATTTCGTTACTACCTTCTAGTATTTGATGCACTCTGGCATCACGCATGAATCGTTCAATTGGATACTCTTTAATATATCCGTATCCACCATGAAGCTGCAATGCTTGGTTACACACATTAAAACCAACATCGGTAGCAAAGCGTTTAGCCATAGCACAGTAGGTGGTTTTATCTGGATGGTTATTGTCTATTTTACTGGCAGCTAGGCGAATCATTTGTCTTGCCGCCACCAGTTGCGTCACCATTTCGGCCAATTCAAATTGCAATGCCTGAAACGCAGCTAATGGCTGCCCAAATTGTTCTCGCTGTTTCATATGTTGCTGCGCATGGTTAAGGCAAGCTTGAGCCGCGCCCATTGAGCAACTGGCAATATTAATACGGCCTCCGTCTAATCCCATCATGGCAATTTTAAATCCTTGTCCTTCGGCCCCTAATAAACATTCAACGGGTAATTTTACGTTATCAAAACTAATGGCTCGAGTAGGTTGTGAATTCCAACCCATTTTGGCTTCATTTTTACCGTAGCTCACGCCCTCTAAATTTGCAGGCACCGCAAATGCTGAAATACCCTTGGCGCCACTTTGCTGTGAACCTGTGCGTGCCATTACCACTAATACGTCAGTTGCGCCCGCGCCGCTTATAAACACCTTACTGCCATTAAGAATATAATGATCGCCCTGCTTTTTTGCTTTGGTTCTAAGTGCACCCGCGTCACTGCCCGCACTAGGTTCGGTTAGACAATAAGACGCCAGCTTTTTACCCGCTATTAAATCGCTACACCATTGCCGCTTAACAGCTTCTTTTCCCCAGTTAGCAATCATCCAACTGGCCATGTTATGAATCGATATATATGCGGCTGTGGAAGTACAGCCCATGGCTAGCTCTTCTAGAATAATGCTGGTGTCTAATCTAGACAGGTTCATGCCACCCACATCTTCAGGACAGTACATACCCATAAAGCCTAATTCGCCGGCTTTTTTAAGTGTATCTTTAGGAAATATTTTTTCTTCGTCCCATTGCGCTGCGAACGGTGCCATATCACCAGCTGCAAAATTACGTGCGGCGTGCTGAAACGCCAATTGATTTTCGTCTAGTGAAAAGTCCATTATTTAGTACCCTACTGCTTATTATTATTTTTCATTGTTATAATTTGTTCATTACTGCGCCGAATAGCTCTTCATCACTTGGCAATATTTTAGCCACTTTTAGCGGTTTAGATATCCATGTTACATTAATCAAGTCGTCCCATGTAATGTTGTTATTGGTGCCGTTACCACCCCATGATCCGCAACCTAACGAAAAGGTTTGGCGCATGCCGTTCCATAAGTTACCACTATTAGAAGGAGCCTGTGGTTGGTTAACCATGACTCTTGAGGTTTTGGTGTTCATGCCAAATTTCAAAATATGGTCATCGTTGTTAGAATAAATTCCGCAAGAATGTCCCTGCCCCTGATAGGCTTGAATTTTATTGGTTAGCTCTATGGCCTCGTCTATGTTGGCCACCTTATAAAATGCCATTGCTACAGACATTTTTTCACCAGAAAATAGAAAATCTGTACCGCTACCCATTTCAGGAACTATAAAAAATACTTTGCCTTGTGGTAGTTTAAAGCCTGCCATTTTAGCCATATGTAACGCAGGCTGAGCCACTATGTCAGGATTAATTCTGCCATTAATCCAAATAACATTTTGTAACTTTTGCTTTTCTTCTTCACTAACTAAATAACCACCTTGAGCCTGTAGCTCTGCCAGCAACTGATCGTGAATACTGGCAAATGCTAAAATTGAATTGTCGGCAGAGCAAGAGGCCGCTAGATCTAGCGTTTTAGAAATACGAATTTTTTCTGCCGCATCTTTTAAGTCTGCCGTATCGTCTACCGTAATAACGGCGTTACCTGCGCCCACGCCTAAAGCGGGGGTTCCTGACGAATAAGCTGCCGTGACCATTGCTGGTCCTCCCGTGGCTAAAATCCTATCGCATTGGGCTAGCAGTTGTTCGGTCCTTTCTAGTGTTGGAGACTCAATTGCAATGACCAAGTCTTCAGGGGCACCACAAGCTTTGATAGCTTGGCGTAAAATATCACAGATCATTTTATTGGTTTGCTGCGAGCGGGGGTGTGGCGCTAATACTATCGAGTTTCGACCTTTAATCGCCATTATAGATTTAATAACCGGGGTGGCTTCAGGATTGGTACAAGGAATTAACGCTCCCACAACTCCCATTGGCTTGGCTATCTTGATAATATTGCGTTCTTTATCATGCTCGATAATACCCACTGATTTGTCATTAATAATGTCCATTAACGTAGCACGGGTCTTGCGGGAAATTTTTAGTAATTTACCTTCATAGTTACCTAATTGGGTTTCATCTAATGTGAACTGAGCAATCTTCTCGGCCACGCCCGGTCGGCACACAGACCAAACCATGGTGGTTATTAATTCATCTACCTGCGCTTGGCTGTAGTGTTCAATTTGTGCTTGAGCGATGCGCGAACGTTGAATCAGCTCGCTAACATCAGGAACCCTCTGTTGAATATGGCCTTCAATTTGATTTTGATGTTTTTCAGCGGTAATGATGCTCACAACGATATTCCCATAAGTAGCCATAACGAACTTTATTGTTTTTTTATATTTATGATCTCCATATGAACATAAGATATAGCCACTAGGAATTGACTATCTTACGGTTTAGATGGATTATATTGCGGTTTAATAAAGAATAAGGCGGAAGCAAAATGAGTAGCCTTTCACGGTGGCCATTATCAGATGATGCCATTCGTTTTATTACACCTCATGTTTTAACCAAGCGCTTGCAACACCACCCTTTATCCCAAGGCCTGTATTTGACCGCAATGGGCTATTACCCCAATGCAAAAGGCCATGTAATGGTGCGCAATGGTCATCCTGATCATATTCTTATTTATTGTACTGCCGGTAAAGGGTCGGTAACTTTAGAAGGTGAAACCTGTGACATTGCTGCTGGGGATATTTTGTATTTACCCAGTGGGTCTAATCATCAATATGCCGCAGACGATACCGAGCCCTGGACCATTTATTGGCTGCACTTTGACGGGTCTCTAGCCGATGCATTTTGCCAACACATTAATCAAGTCAATCGTCAGTTTGACATTGGTGTTCAACCTAGGGTTGTAAGAGTATTTGATGGCATCGCTGAACTTAGACACAGTAGTCATAACCTTGATGAGTTTATTCAAGGGGGGCACCAACTTCAGGCCTTATTAAGTTACCTAGCATTACTTATTCAGCAGCGCCAACCATATGCGGTTAAGCAGCTGGATACCGAAAATATTCGAGCGTTGATGCAAGAAAACATTCACGGTAAATTAGATCTTGATACGCTGGCTAAGCAGGCAAAATTATCTAAATATCATTTTTCTAAAAAGTTTAAAAAAGTCACCGGTCAATCACCTATAAACTATTTTATAAGCATGAAGATGCAACGTGCCTGCTATCTATTAGACTGCACCCCAAGGTCCATAAAGCATATTGCTTCAGAGCTAGGCTACCAAGACACTTACTATTTCTCCCGTCTTTTTAAAAATAACATCGGCATTTCCCCAAATAAATATCGTAAAGCCAAGCTTTAAAATATCCCGTTATTGCTTAGCCAATATGCGTATTAAATAGCACTGCTTCGCAAATATTTAACCGCTGCCATTACAGCTGATTATATAACTGGTAAACTGCCGCTCAACATTTGATAAGCTAATTTTAAGGACAATATATTATGAATAAATTGATCACCCTAACCTGTATTACAGCACTTAGCTTGCCAACTTTCGCCGAGAGTAAAACTAGCACTGACAAGTTATCAATTGGTGCTGGCATTAATTACAATCGCATCGATAACTCTATGTTTGGTGGTTCAGATCTTAAAGCCAACGGTTTTCAAGTATTTGGTGGCTATGACCATGGTAATAAAAAAGGCTTTGATCTATCTACAGAAGTAGGCGCTATTAGCACTGAAGATTTTGACAATACAAATACAGATGCCGATGGCATTTGGATAGCCAGCGTAATTAAAAAAGAACTGCCTGAAATTAACAACAAATTAGCTGGTTTGATACGTATTGGCTACGGAGTAGGAGGTGACGACGGGCTTATTATGGGTTTTGGCGCTCAACTACGCGTTAATCCAGCTGTTGTTATTCGCCTTGAATACCTGAACAAAGACATAACGCAATCTTATCAAGCTAACGCGGTTTATCACTTCTGATAAAAACCGGCTTCAGCCTGCCTTTGTTCTATACTGTCTATATATTACACAATCGTGTATTAGCAAAATGAACAACCAGGCTGACAATTCACCGTTATTTTTTGGTGAACTTCAGGTATCATGCGCCCCTCAAAGACAAAATACTCTATATCCTAGTTTAATTAAGGTTATAGATGAGTTTTAAGCCCAAATTAGCTTATTACTCCCCTGACCGGATACCTGATTTTTATGTCACTAGCACTACCTAGCCAACTATTATTGCAGCAAGATTTGCCTGAAACGGCTTTATTGATCAATCCTCCACAAGATGATCTAGCTTCCAACATTTCTACTGCATGGACTGTAGCCAGCTTTAGCTATGGTGTTGATGCTGCATTTAAAAAGGCCGGCTTTACCACTCAGTCTATTACCGAATTGCCTACTGAAAAATTCAGCAGTGTTTATATATTTTTACCTAAAGCAAAAGCACGCCTAAGATACATAATTGATTATGCCTGTAACTGCCTAGCCCCAGACGCCGAAATATTTTTTGTAGGCGAAAACAAAGGCGGAATTAAAAGCTTAGCAAAAAGTATAAAAGCTGATTTTGTTAAAGTAGACAAGCTAACCACTGGTAAACACAGTGCCATAGTGGCTGCGGTTGGACCTATTTCTATTAAAGAATTTGTTTTAGATAGCTACTTTGTTCCACAAGAGAATGAACTTGGGCTAACACTTAATGCATTACCAGGTGTATTCAGCCAAGACCATATTGATAAAGGCACACAGGTTTTATTGGCAAACCTGCCACGAAAAATCAAAGGCCGGATTCTAGACTTTGGCTGTGGAGCTGGGGTAATTGGCGCTCATATCAGCAAAAACTACGAATTTGAAGAGCTAGAAATGATCGATGATGATCTTTTAGCCGTTAAAAGTGCGCAAAAAAATATAGAAACAAACCAAATGTCACATTCAGAATGTTTTGCTAGCGATGGATTAGAAAATGCCAATATGGAAGAGCGTTACACCTGGATCATAAGTAACCCGCCGTTTCACCAAGGTGTTAAGACTCACTACAACGTCACTGAGAAATTCTTAAATCAAGTTAAAGATTATTTAAAACTAAGCGGTAAACTATTAATTGTTGCTAATGAATTCTTAAACTACGAAGTAACATTACAAGAGCACTTTAAAGGCATTAAGGTTTTAGCCAATGAACGCGGCTATAAAGTCATTCAGTGTGAAGGCATTGTAAGAAAGAAAACAAAATAGCCATATATTAGTTTCTAGCTAATATTAAAAGGCAAAAAAAAGCCCCAAGTTGAATTCGGTTCTCAACTTGGGGCTTTTTTATATGTGCAACCTAGGAAATTTAAAAACTATTCATCATCAAAATCGCGGCCTTCAAAGTATCCGGCTGCTAGGTTTTCAAAACGTGTGTATTTACCAATAAAGGCTAAGCGGTCGGTACCAATTTCGCCATTACGGTGCTTGCCTATGATGATTTCACCAATGCCTTTATCCGGGGAGTCTTCGTTATAGACTTCATCACGATATATGAATGCGATGATGTCTGCATCTTGCTCGATGGCTCCCGATTCACGTAGGTCCGACATAACAGGACGCTTGTTAGGTCGTTGCTCTAGCGATCGGTTAAGCTGTGAAAGCGCTAACACTGGGCATTCAAATTCTTTGGCTATGGCTTTTAATGATCGGCTTATTTCTGAAATTTCTTGGGTACGGCCTTCGCTTTTTCCAGCTACCGTCATAAGCTGAAGATAATCCACCATAACTAAACCAAGACGATTATTATTTTCACGGTAAACTCGACGACAACGGGCGCGCATTTCTTGCGGGGTTAATCCGGCCTGATCATCAATATAAAGCGGCTTATCTTTTAATAAGTTAAACGCGGCCGTTAGCTTTGGCCAATCCTCTTCGTCCAGCTTACCTGAGCGCAATCTGTTTGACGGAATTTTACCTATAGATGAATACATCCGCATTAGGATGGCTTCTTTCGGCATTTCTAAACTGAATACTAATACAGGTAAGTCACTGCCTAACAATGCATTTTCACACAGGTTCATGGCGAATGTGGTTTTACCCATTGAAGGACGACCGGCAATGATAACTAAGTCAGCGGTTTGAAATCCATTGGTGCGTTCATCTAAATTTACGAAACCAGTGGTTAAACCTGTTAGGCCGTCTTCCATGCCAAACATTTCTTCAATTTTTTCTAAGGTTCGCGACATGATTGGATTAACATGTTCAGGGCCATTGCCCTTTTTACCACCGCCTTCTGCTACTTCGGCAATGATTTTTTCCGCATCGCTAATAAGATCTAACGGGTCGTTACCCATGTTATTGTAAGCACTGGCTGCTATATCGGTAGCGGCTTCAGCAAGGTTTCTTAATAATGCTTTCTCTTTTACGATGTCGGCGTATGCGTTGATGTTGGCGGCTGAAGGGGTACCGTCTACTAGATCAGATAAGTAATTTAACCCACCAGCGTTTTCAAGTTCTTCAATATCTCTAAGTTCGTCACTTAAAGTCAGTACGTCAAACGGTTTTTCTTGTTCGGCAAGTTTACAAATAACTGTATAGATGTGACGGTGCTGATGGCGAAAAAAATCGTCAGGCTGAAGTCGCTCAGATACATTTTCAAAAGCGCGATTATCTAGCATTAGCCCGCCCAGTACAGATTGCTCTGCTTCTACTGAGTTAGGAGGCATTTTAATGTGGGCTACTTGCTCATCCATGGGATATATAAACTACCGATAAAACAATCATTTAGGAGCCAATAGTGTGCCTGTTTCGAAGCTGAAATGCTAGCGGTCAAGGTGGCAACTGTGTTCTCGCGTTGATAAATTACTGAATTATTAAGGCCAAAAAAAACCCGCTTGGTATGAATACCAGGCGGGGTTTTTACTATTCTAAAAATATCAATATTAACTATGAGTTAACATTCATGCTTTTAAAGCCGTTATTACTCTTCAGGAACAACGTGGATAGTTAGAACAGTCGTCACGTCTGCATGTACTTGCATTGTGATTTCAAATGTACCAGTAGTACGTAGAGGGCCGTTTGGTAAACGGATCTCTGATTTAGAAGCTTGAATACCAGTAGAACTGATAAGGTCTGCAAGGTCACGAGTACCGATAGAACCGAACAATTTACCTTCTTCACCAGCTTTAACGGCTAGTGTTAGCTCAAGCTCTTTTAGCTCTTCTGCACGTTTCTGAGCAGTTGCTAATTTAGCAGCTGCTTCTTTTTCAAGATCAGCACGACGAGCTTCAAAAGATTCAACGTTTGCAGCTGTTGCTGGAACCGCTTTCTTTTGTGGAATAAGGAAGTTACGACCGTAACCTGATTTAACAGTTACTTTATCGCCTAGGTTACCTAGTTTTGCTACTTTTTCTAAAAGAATTACATTCATTCTATTTCTCACACTTTACAGGGCAAATGATGGGTACATCATTTATAAAAAATAAAGACCAAAGAGTAGACTCTTTAATCCAGTGTTATGCCGTGTCTTTTAATCGCTTACGAATATTAAATAACATATCAAGCAAGGCGATAAAAATTAGTAACGCGTACATATAAGGCAAAAAGAACAACAGACTAATATAAAACGCCATTAACCATTGTGAACTTAATTGCTTAATTGCTACTACTGCATGAATCACACTAACGCCCACAAAGAACAAAGGCACTAATACAATTGATATCCAAGACACTTGTTCGGCGCTTGAAGTTCCTACCGCTAATACCAAGCCTACGACTAACACATACCAAATTGGCAGCGCTAAGGATTGAAACTCGCTACTGAATCCACCTGGGTTAAATAGCTTTGATTGCCAATTACGAGCGAGTAACAATGCTCCTATGGCAAACATTTGCAGCATCGCTGCAATACCACCTAACAACATGGGAAAGATCCACGGACCTAACGTAGTTGCAGCTTGCGGAGCCGATTCTTGCAGCTTAATGGCGTATTCGTCAGCACCTTGTCTCAAAACATCAACCCAAACAGGGCTAAGTAATGGCAACAAAATAACAGTTAGTGCACCAACTACAACTGAAGCGGTCATCGCATAAGATAATGACAAAGTGGCGCGCAATATAGCGGCCATCAAGGCAGTACCTAATATCACCAAACAAACGGTGAATTCCTGTTGCACCGCATACCAAGCTACACCTGGTAACAACGCGGGCAACAGAACATTTATTCCTTTATCGAGGCCTTGGCGAAGAATCACCAAGGCTACGATAGCTGCACTTATCCAATATAAAAGTGGAATGGCAGCAAACAGCACCGCAAGCAGTACTGCTTGACGAGGACCTTGCATAATAAAACGTGCAATGCCTGTCATAACTTACTACCGATTACTTATGTGCATCAGTGTAAGGAAGTAAAGCAACGTAACGAGCACGCTTGATAGCTGTTGCTAGCTGACGCTGGTACTTAGCTTTTGTACCAGTGATACGGCTAGGAACGATCTTGCCAGTTTCAGTTACGTAACCTTTAAGTGTTTCAAGGTCTTTGTAATCGATCTCGGCAGCGCCTTCAGCAGAAAAACGACAGAACTTACGACGACGGAAAAAACGAGACATAATCTATCCTCCTAGTTATTCAGCGTCAGCAGCTGGAGCCGCTTCTTCTGTTTCAGTTGCAGTTTCAGGAGCTTCAGAAGAAGACTCTTCACGACGATCAGGACGGTCATCACGACGATCTTGACGGCTTTCAGCAGCTTTAACTGGAGAATCGCCAGTAACAGCATCTTTAGTACGAATAACCATGCTACGAATAACAGCATCGTTGAAACGAAAAGTGTTGTTTAACTCGGCTAGAGTTTCGTTATCACATTCGATGTTCATAAGAACATAATGTGCTTTGTGGATCTTTTGGATTGGGTAAGCCAGGTGACGACGGCCCCAGTCTTCAAGACGGTGGATTTGACCACCAGTTTCTTTGATAGAGCCAGTGTAACGCTCAATCATAGAAGGTACTTGTTCGCTTTGATCTGGATGTACCAGAAATACGATTTCGTAATGACGCATATAAATGCTCCTTATGGATTAATAGCCTAAGGGGAGGTTTAACACCGTCCAAAGGCAAGGAGTCCTGTTTCTATGAAAAACCATAGAAAACAGGGGGCGCGTATTATGAGTAAAAAACCATCAGAATGCAATCTATACAGAAATCATTTGAAGATGGTCGTAATGAGCCTATTTTTGAACCTTTTATACAGCCTAAAGTCTACTTTAATGTGAAAACCTGTTAGTTGTTCACAAGTTGACTTAGCGTCAATTGTTCAAAGTGCTCCTCATGCACATTGCCCCCTACCCCAAGGGGGCTTTTTTATGAGGCGCTTTTTTATAAGGGCTATTTTATTAGTCTGAGCTTGTTTGGGTAATTTTAATAAGCTGCGCCTGCTCTCCATCGGTAAGCACATAAATGCTTCCGTCAGGGCCTGTGGCAATATCTCGAATACGTCCCTTAATGGCAGTGAACACCTTACCTTGGTCGGTTATTTGCTTGCCGCTAATACTAAGCTCATGGATCGACTGTTCGGCTAACGCGCTCACGTATAGCTTGTTTTTATAGAACGCCATTGATGAAGGTGCAATAGAAGGGGTCCAATCTACTAATGGCTGCTGCATGCCGGGGTACTCGGTGTAGGGTGTTATCTGAGCTCCGTTATAATCTATACCCTGGGTAATTACTGGCCAGCCGAAGTTAAGGCCTGGCTCAATGATATTAACTTCATCACCACCTTTCGGGCCATGCTCGTTTTGATAAACCACACCATTGGCAACTAGCAAACCTTGGTGGTTACGATGGCCATATGACCAAATTTCAGGCTTTGCCCCTTTGCTGTTAATAAATGGGTTGTTAGCAGGCACGCTACCATCGCGATTAACCCGAATGATTTTCCCCAAGTGGCTGTCGAGCTTTTGAGCATGCTCTCGATAATCAAAGCCATCGCCAACACTAAGTAATAAGGTACCATCAGCCATCTGAGCTATACGACCTGAGTAATGTTGTGGCCCTTGTTTTAACGGTGACGCGGTGAAGAGCGTATTGATATCATCAAGCTGGTAAGCGTCTTTGTTTTTATTTAACTTAGCCGATACTAATCGGGTTGCGTTCCCTTTGGCCGATCCGAATGCGTAGCTTAAATATAAAATTTGATTGTTAGAAAAATCGGTGTCTAACATGATGTCGAGTAAACCACCTTGCCCCGCAAAATAAACCTGAGGAACGTTACTAACATCGGCATTTAATACCGCGCCATCACGCACGATTTTAATCGAACCTCCGCGCTCGGTAACTAGTATATCGCCGTTAGGTAAAAATTCGTGGGCCCAAGCTGTATTGAAACCACTAGCGATGACTGTGGTTGAGTATCCATCATAACTACCAGAAATATGCTGAGCATTAACACTGGTGCTCAACACAAAGCCTAAAACGCTCGCTACTAATGCTACCTTTTTCATAAACTTGCCTCTTTAAGGGTGGTGACTTTAGGCGTGGTGAGCTTAGCGTAAACCCAGCCACCCACAGCACCAGCAAGCGCAAAACTCATAAGACCTAAAGGAGTACGAGTTCCTGCTATTGCTGTTATTAAAAGTATCGACTTGATTATTAACAAGGTGGTTATTAAAGCGCTGGCTCCCGCTATTACATACCAAGCTGTTCGATTACCGCCAAAGTAACCATGCGCTAGTCCAGCAATAATAAAGCCAACAATAAAGCAGATAGCAGTAATAGGGCCAAGCGCTATTAATATATTTAAATCGCTAACTGTCATCGAAAGTCTGGTAGCCAAGGGCACGTCTACATTAATAGCGGCTAAACTTGCAATAACTGACTGCGTCGAAAAAATAGATCCTAATATGGAGGTGGCTAATGTTGCCGCTATTAGTCCACCAACATTTTGCATAAATTTGAGCATAATAAGTTTGACTCTTTAGGTTTTGCTAAGTTTAAGTCGAATGTCGTTTTAAATGCTATCACAGCGCCTAACTGAGACGAAAGGAAAAGATGTGCGAATTAAACTGCACTAATGGTCAAAGCTTCGCTATATTACCCTCTCACATTTCATTCTCTAAAAATAATAAAACAAGGCATTAAACCATGGCGCTTAAAAGCACCCTAAGTAAAAGCTTGGCAAGCCTAGCTTTAATAATAGTCGTTACTATTGGTATATTCTCCACTGAAATTAGACAACTGTATAATACGGTTACCTTGTTCGATGAAGACGTTATCGTTGATAATTTTTCTAATATGGTAGAGGTTGCTCCATTTAAAACCATAACCCGCACAGGTCCTGTAAACGAGTTTGGTAGTGCTCCACAAGCCCTACCGGCGAGTTTTAAGTTTGCCGGTAAAGACATGGCAATGGATGATTTCTTAACACTGACAAGCGCAACCTCTTTAGTGGTAGTTAAAGATAACAATATTACCTTTGAAGATTATTACCAAGGTACTGGGGAGTTTGATCAGCGTATTTCATGGTCTATGGCTAAAAGCTTTTTAAGCGCGCTATTTGGTATTGCTGTGGAAGAAGGCTTAATTAAAGACCTAAACGTACCTGTAACTGACTATGTGCCCTCGTTAGTTGGCAGCGGCTACGATGGTGTAAGCATTAAAAACGTTTTACAGATGTCGAGTGGGGTTTATTTCAATGAAGATTATGGTGACTTTAACAGCGATATAAATCGCTTTGGTCGTGTTATGGCATTAGGTGGTAGCTTTGATGAATTTGCAGCCTCACTGACGTCAGATCGCAAGCAAGGCACTTACATGCATTACGTAAGCCTTGATACTCATGTAATTGGCATGGTACTTAGAGCGGCTACTGGGCGGAGTATTGAAGATTACTTTAATGAAAAACTTTGGTCTAAATTAGGCACCGAAAGAGACGCTATTTACATAACCGACTCTATAGGGCAACCAATGGTACTAGGTGGTTTAAATTTAATTAGCCGTGACTATGCCCGTATGGGCAAACTGTATCGCGATAAAGGTCTGTTAAACGGCCAACAAATTGTCCCTGCACAATGGATAGAAGACAGCATCACACCCGATGCTCCGCACCTAATGCCTGGCAAACGCGACACCTCTGACAGCAAAATGGGTTACGGCTACCAGTGGTGGGTTCCTGAGAATCCGAAGCAAGAATTTATGGCGTTTGGCATATATGGACAACACATTTATGTGAACCGCGAGTTCAATGTTGTCATTGTAAAGAATAGTGCCGACAGACAATTTATGGATAACGATTATCAGCATACTGATATTGCAATTGCTGCGTACCGCGAAATTGCTAAAAACTTACAATAATATGCATTAATAACACTAAAAAGCCCGCCTGATCATTAGAGCTTTAATGATCAGGTGGGCTTTTAAATGCTTGTAACTTTTATAACTACTTGTGTTTAAACTGCTGTATTTTTTTGCTTTTCTATTTCTTGCTTCGATTTAAAATATTGCTTGGGTAAACGGCCCGTTGCAAACTGTGCCACCATTACCCAGTCAGACGCAAAGCTATACAATGGGTATTGAAAAGTAGCCGGTTTATTGTGCTCAAAGAAATAATGCCCTACCCATGCAAAGCCATAACCCAAAACCAACAGCGTCCAAAGATACGAATATTGAGAAGTGGCGATAATATACGCCAACGCACTTAATACTAAAGTACTGCCAATATAGTGCAGAGTTCGACAGACTGGGTCGCTATGCTCGGCTAAATAAAACGGGTAAAACTCTTTAAAACTAGAAATACGCTGTTCGCTCATCTTTAGGCCCTCTGGCATTGCCATGATTATTGTTTAATAACATATTACCTGTTATTTATTATGCAAGTATAGGTTATAAAACCTACTGGTATTTTGAGACGCGAAACTCGCTTTACAGGACATAACCTAGATAAAATGTGGCTATCGATGCAATACATCTAATTTTTAAATATTACAGTGCTACTTTTTAGAGCCAAACACATTAAAGATTGTTTATAGTTTAGTTATTAAATACACAGAGAACCTAAAGTGAGTCAATTCAAGCCGTCACAAAAAATATTACACTGGACCAGCGGCCTGACTATTATAGGTCTGTTTGCTTTAGGGTATTGGATGCGCACCTTAGATTATTACAGTAGCTGGTACCAAACAGCCCCTGAAATACACAAAGCGATAGGTGTTATTTTAATAGCGGTTATCGCCTTAAGAATTATATTAAAAGCCGTATACCCAGCACCTGCTCCATTGGCTACGCACAAACCCTGGGAAATAAAGAGCGCTCATTTAGTCCACTTAAGCATGTACGTTTTAATACTGGTAATAATGACCTCTGGATATTTAATTGGCACCGCTGATAATCGCGGTATAGACGTTTTTGGTTTATTTGAAGCGCCCGCGTTATTTATAGCCTTTGAGGAACAAGAAGACATTGCTGGTTTCATACATGAATGGTGTGCCTATCTGTTAATGGGACTTGTTGCCATACACGCAGGCGGCGCGTTAAAACATCATTTTATAGATAAAGATAACACTCTTAAACGCATGCTGTAATTGTATTCAGTTAACGTGAAAACTCTCAACCATAGACAAAAGGAAATAAGATGAAAAACACTATTAAAATTATCGGTGCAGCTTTAGCACTTACACTTAGCAGCGCGGCATTTTCAGCTGAAACTTATCAAATTGATAAAAAAGGTATGCACGCTTCTATCCAGTTTAAAATCAAACACCTTGGATACAGCTGGTTAACTGGTCGCTTTAACGACTTTGATGGCACCATTGTTTACGATGAGAAATCACCTACTGCCTCTAGTGTAAACGTAACAATTAAAACGGCCAGCGTTGATTCTAACCATGCCGAACGAGACAAACATTTACGTGATGAAGATTTTCTAAACGTAAGCAAATACCCAACGGCTTCTTTTAAAAGCACAAAAATAGTCAGTAAAGGCGAAGGGAAAGCGTCTATTACCGGCGACCTTACACTTAATGGTGTAAGTAAAGCCGTGACTATTGAAACAACTGAAATTGGTGCAGGCAGTGATCCTTGGGGTGGTTTCCGTCGTGGCTTTGAAGGTACTACTGAAATAGCACTGAAAGACTTTAATATTAATTTTAATCTCGGCCCAGCTTCTGAAAAAGTATTTTTAGTACTAAATGTAGAAGGCATTCGTCAGTAATTTTTTACTGAGTAAAACAACAAATAGTTGAAAACAAAAACGCCGCTTATACAAGCGGCGTTTTTTTATGCTATTTGAACATAATTTCCAAACTACTAGCCATTGGCTACCAATATTTTATCTTTTCTATTAAGTATCCAAGCAAACAAAGCACCTGTAATAAACATCACAATACTATAAGTAGATGCAGCAATAGCCATCTCTTCACTTTTTAACAATGTTAAAGCAATGACTATTGCAAGCGTACCATTTTGAAAGCCCACTTCAATACCAATAGCCTTACTTTGAGCTTCATTTAGTTTTGCTAACTTAGCGGCACCATAACCTACAAACATGCATACTAAATTAAGAATCAAGGTGGCTAAACCAGCTTGAGCAATATAACTAGCCATTTGATCAAGGTTGCCGACAATAATTCCAATTACGATCAAAAACAAAAACACCATGGAAAATATTTTTACCGGTTGCTCTGCCTTTTTAGATATAACAGGATTTAAATGATTAATGATCATACCAAGAACAATTGGAACAATAGTAATTGCCACTAGCTGAATAATAGTTTGCAGCACAGGCAAGTGGATATATTCTTCTTGCCCCATAAACATATCCATAAACATGACAATCAACAAGGGAACTGTAAATGGCGCCACCAAACTAACAATAGAGGTTAATGTAACAGATAGCGCAATGTCGCCCTTGGCTAAATATGTGTATAGGTTTGATGTGGTACCACCAGGACATAAAGACAAAATCATCATCCCCACAGCCAACGCGCCTGTCATTCCGAACAACAAAACAATCCCATAAGCTAGCACTGGTAAAATTAGCATTTGCGCTACCAAACCTATAATGACGGCTTTTGGTTTTATGATGACTAACTTGAAATCTACCGGTCTTAGGGCTAAACCCATGCCTAACATTATAATAAATAACGATACTGGCAATATTATGGTAGTGAGTAAATCTGCTTGCATATAATCTCTCCGACTACTTATTATTATTTCGGCTCTATTTTCGGCTTTATTATCGTAAGTCTTTTAGTATTTCTGAGTTAGAGCTTAACCAGTAAAATATTAACAACCAATACCTAATCATGTAATTGGCCCAAATTGCCATGTTATTGTCTGCTAAAACCGAAGTTGTGGCAGTAATACATATTAAGCCCACAATAAAAAAGCGAAACCAGTGAGTTTAATTAAAAACCCTTGATTTCGCTTTTTAAATATTAAAGTCGACGCTTTAGCACAACCTTAATAAACTAACTTATAAGCTAGTATGACTTAGTGCTGATGACCGCCAGCGCCATGTACATGGCCATGTTCGATCTCTTCATCAGAAGCGTCACGAATTTCTTTGATTTCGCCGCTAAATGCTAAAGGAACACTGGCTAAAGGATGGTTAGCATCAACGGTTACTGTTTTATCGTCTACCGCTTTAACTTCAACCACTACAGGACCTTGTGGGCCGTCTGCAGTAAATTCCATACCTACAGATATATCGTCGATACCTTGAAACATTTCACGCGGCACTTGCTCAAGCAAGCTTTCGTCACGTACTCCGTAACCTTCTTCTGGCGAGACTGTTACTTCGTACTTTTCGCCTACCACTTTGCCTGTTAAAGCATTTTCTAAACCGGGAACAAGATTGTCAAAACCATGAAGGTATAACAACGACTCGCCGCCTACAGACGTTTCGATTAGCTCGTTTGTTTCAGCATTTTTTACAGTGAACTCAATTGTCACTACTTTATTTTTTTCAATTGTCATGGGAAGTCCCTATTAAGCACACGCTTAATCTTTTGATGTCTTTTATACTAATAAATCCACTTAATAAAATTAAGTGGATTATATATTTAAAACCGTAGCAATGCCGCAGGGCATCACTATTCGGTTTTATTAGTCTTGCATGCCTTTAAGAGTCAATTTGATACGACCCTTGTTATCAACATCTAAAACTTTAACTTTAATCATCTGACCTTCAGTTAGGTGATCAGCAACATTTTCTACACGCTCTTCAGCGATTTGAGAAATGTGTACAAGACCATCTTTACCAGGAAGAATGTTAACAAACGCACCAAAATCTACAATCTTGTTAACTCGACCTTCGTAAATAGTACCGACTTCGGCTTCAGCTGTTACCGCTTCAAACATACCCTTGGCTTTTTCAGCAGCAATTTTTGTTAATGCAAAAATACTGATAATGCCCGTGTCGCCGATGTCTACATCTGCGCCAGTTTCGTCACAAATACCACGGATAGTCGCGCCGCCTTTACCAATCGCTTCAGCAATTTTGTCTGAAGGGATCTTTAATGTTAGGTAAGTTGGAGCGTTATCAGGCATTTGATCGCGATGCGTAGACATTACTTCGTTCATTTGCTTAAGAATGGTCATACGAGCATCAAGCGCTTGGCCCAATGCAATTTCCATAATTTCTTCAGTGATACCTTGGATTTTAATGTCCATCTGAAGCGCAGTAATACCTTTTTCAGAACCGGCTACTTTAAAGTCCATGTCACCTAAGTGATCTTCATCACCAAGAATGTCAGTAAGAACTGAGAAGCGATCGCCTTCTTTAACAAGACCCATGGCAATACCAGCAACGGGTGCTTTTATTGGTACACCAGCATCCATCAACGCAAGTGATGCAGAGCATACCGATGCCATTGAAGATGAACCGTTAGATTCTGTAATTTCAGAAACAACACGAACTGTGTAAGGGAAGTCTTCTACTTTAGGCATCATAGCTTGAACACCACGACGAGCTAAACGACCGTGACCAACTTCACGACGACCAGGAGCACCCATACGACCACATTCACCTACCGAGTACGGAGGGAAGTTGTAATGGAACATGAAATTGTCTTTAGTCACTTCGTGTAAAAACTCAACGGTTTGAGCGTCACGAGTTGAACCTAATGTAACGGTACCAATAGACTGTGTTTCACCACGTGTGAACAATGCAGAACCGTGAGTACCTTTAAGAATATTCGTTTGAATATTTAGCTCACGTACGGTTTTGTTGTCACGGCCATCGATACGAGGCTGGTTAGAAACGATACGCTCACGTACCACTTCTTTTTGCATTTTTTTGAACAACTTAGAAATGTCTTCAGAATTATCTTCGTCGCCATCTTTCAAAAGTTTTGCTTTAATATCAGCGTTAATCGCATCAATTTGCGCGTAACGATCCATTTTATCGCTTGTTTGGTAAGCAGCAGTAATACCCGCTAGACCAACTGTTTTCATTTCTTCGTAAAGCGCAGTATTGGTTACTGGAGCAGTCCATTCCCACTTTTCAGTAGCATCTTCAGCTGCAAATTCTTTAACAGCGTTGATAACACACTGGTATTCTTCGTGTGCGAATAAAACACCGCCAAGCATTTCGTCTTCGCTTAGCTCTAGCGCGTCTGATTCAACCATTAATACGGCGTCAGAAGTACCCGCTACAACCATGTCTAGTTCAGATGTTTTTAACTCTTCGAAAGTTGGGTTAAGTACATAACCACCTTCGCGAGTGTAAGCAACTCGTGCCGCACCAATTGGTCCGTCGAAAGGGATGCCAGAAACAGCAAGTGCTGCTGACGCGCCGATCATGGCAGCGATATCTGGATCGTTTTCTGTGTCTACAGACATAACTTGAAGAACAACCTGTACTTCATTCATGTAGCCAGCAGGGAAAAGAGGGCGAATTGGACGGTCAATCAAACGACTTGTTAGAGTTTCTTTTTCGCTTGGACGGTTTTCACGCTTAATATAACCACCGGGGATTTTACCCGCTGCGTAATATTTTTCTTGGTAGTTCACTGTCAGAGGGAAAAAATCCTGACCGGGACGTAATGTTTTTTTGCCAGTCACTGCACAAAGAACCTGAGTATTACCCATGGTTACTAATACAGCACCGTTTGCTTGACGAGCAATACGTTGAGTTTCTAGCGTAACTTCTTGCTTACCAAACTGAAAAGTTTTGGTTACAGGAGTCAGATTTAGCATAGTCTTCCTTTTATATATGATGATAACTAAATATATTTTGTCTGTATTTCCAAGCATTGGCCCTTTAATAACTGCCTGCTTATGCAAGCAGAAAAAGGCAAATGGGTAGAAACACCGAACAAAATTCTTAATGTTTACTTAGTTATTCTTGTTTTCTGTTTGTATTCACGTCATTTCAGTTAACATTTCTGTCAATGAATACTGACGCTTGGCGGGCCATCCCGCTTCCTACTCACTCAGATAATGCTTGAGCTTTTTCTGGTTATGGCAAATACCATATAGCAAAAACCCCCAATTTCTGGGGGCTTAGGCTTTTAACTAATCTTAACGACGTAGACCTAGACGTTTGATTAGAGAAGAGTAACGAGCAATGTCTTTACCCTTTAAGTAATCCAACAATTTACGACGTTGGTTTACCATGCGAATCAAACCACGACGTGAATGGTGATCTTGCTTGTTCACTTTAAAGTGATCTTGCAAGCCATTGATGTTGTTAGTCAATAGAGCAACCTGTACTTCAGGAGAACCAGTATCGCCTTCAGCTGTTTGGTATTCTTTAACGATCGCTGCTTTTACTTCTGCGTTTAAAGCCATGAGATATTCCTCGTAGTATATGCATTAAAATTAAGGGTCACCACCGTGCATATAAACAGCGGGACTGCCTGCCACAAACTCTAAATCTACTAGCTTTCAGCCAATATATCGTCCAGTTCAGGGACTTTTAATAAACGCTTAGGAGCAATTACACCTAATACATCTAACTCTCCAATCCCCAGCAATAAATCGTGCTGGTTTTTTCGAAGGCGTAATTGTACCTGAGGTAGCGCTTTCTCACCAGTATTTACAATGGTAATTGCACGCCCAAATTGTAAGTCTTTAGCCTGTTCCAAACTCACTTCGATAATAGGGATTGACTCAATGGCTGTATGGGTTGGCAGCAACTTGGCATCCATACTCGAATAATCGGTCTCTGGAGTTGATTCTTCTTGGCCTTTTAGCTTAATAATATCTTCTATTGAGATCATCATATCCGCTAAATACGGGCCCGCTGCCAGCCTGCGTAACACCGCCACGTAGCCTAGTGTACCTAACGTCTTAGACACATCTTCCGCTAATGAGCGAATATAGGTGCCTTTTGAGCAAGTCACGTCTAATTCTAAAAAATCATCACCAAAACTAATCAATTCTAAATTATGAATAGTCACTTGGCGTGCTTTAGACGCTATATCAAACTCAATTCCTTCACGAGCCAGTTCATATAGCTTTTTACCTTGATGCTTTAAAGCACTGTACATTGGTGGCACTTGAGTGATTTCACCACGATATTGCGACAATGCTGCTTCAATACTTTCTTGAGTCAAAACAGGAATGGCGGCCGTAGCGACCACTTTGCCTTCAACATCGGCCGTGTCGCGGGTTTCGCCCAGCTGAACTCGAGTAGTGTAACGCTTATCACTGTCCAATAAACGCTGACTAAATTTGGTGGCTTCGCCCAAACAAATAGGCAGTACGCCTGTCGCAATGGGGTCTAGAGCGCCTGTATGCCCAGCTTTTTGAGCTTGATATAGCCATTTTACTTTTTGTAAAACGCCGTTAGAAGTCATTCCGGCGGGTTTATCTATCACTAGGATGCCACTTATTTCGCGGCCTTTGCGTTTACGCGCCATAACGATTATTCGTCACCGCCACGTTCTTTGTCTTCATTTACGGCTTTGTTAATTAAGTTGGTTAGCTTAACACCTCGATTTAACGCTACATCATAATGAAAACGCAATAACGGAGTCATGCGAGTCGTCATTACTTGAGACAGTTCGGTACGTAAAAAACCCGCCATATCTTTTAATACGGCTTCTGTTTCTTTAATGGTGGCGTCGTCTGCTTCAACCATTCCTGGCTTCATAACAGTAAAATAAATATCGGCGTAACCTAAATCACTGGCTACTTTAATTGCATTAAGCGTGACGATACCTAAACGAGGATCTTTTACTTGAAATTGCAGCATTTGTGCAAGATCACGCTTTATTTGCTCACCCAAGCGCTGGGTACGGCTAAAATCTTTTGGCATTTTTTTACATCTCTTTAAAACAACTAAACCGCCTAGTGACTTTTTACGGTCACATAGGCGGTTTTTTATTAAGTCGCTATGCACTTAAGCAGGCATAGCGGCTAATGCACTCATTGTTAGTCAATGGTACGCGCGAACTCTTTAACGTCAAAGACTTCGATCTGATCGCCTTCTTGAACGTTATTGTAGCCCTTAACGCCGATACCACATTCTGTACCGTTGCGAACTACTTCTACATCATCTTTAAAGCGACGTAGTGATTCAAGCTCACCTTCAAACACAACAACATTGTCACGTAATACGCGGATGCGTTTATTACGATGCATGCTACCTTCGGTAACCATACAACCAGCAATGTCGCCAAACTTAGGTGAACGGAATACTTCACGCACAAGTGCAATACCGACAATTTCTTCACGTAGCTCAGGAGCTAGAAGACCCGACATCGCTTGCTTAACATCATCAATTAAGTCGTAAATGATGCTGTAGTAACGCATGTCTAAACCAGTAGTTTCAACAACTCGCTTAGAAGCTGCATCTGCACGAACGTTAAAGCCAAACAGTACTGCCTTAGAAGCAAATGCTAAGTTAGCATCTGTCTCGGTAATACCACCCACACCGCTAGAAACGATGGTGACTTTTACTTCGTCAGTTGATAACGACTGTAGCGCACCAACTAATGCTTCCAACGAACCTTTCACATCTGTTTTAACAACAATGTTCAAGCTTGAAGCTTCAGCTGCACCGCTCATATTGAATAGTGCATCTAATTTTGCAGCTTGCTGTTTCGCTTGGAAAACTTCTTTTTCTTTTGCGAATCTTAAACCAGCTACTTCACGGGCACGTTTTTCACTTTCTGCCACTATGAATTGGTCACCAGCCCCAGGAGGCGTCGCTAAACCAAGTATTTCTACTGGAATAGATGGACCTGCAAAATCGATAGGCTTGCTGTTTTCATCAAGCAACGCACGTACACGACCAATAGAAGTACCCGCCAATACGATGTCGCCTTTCTTCAGCATACCGTTTTGTACAAGTAAGGTTGCAACTGGACCACGGCCTTTATCAAGACGAGATTCAACTACCACACCTGATGCTGGGCCATCGGCAACAGCCGTTAACTCAAGCACTTCAGATTGAAGCAGTACAGCTTCTAATAGCTCTTCGATGCCTTCACCAGAGTGCGCTGAAACAGGGATAAACTGTGTATCGCCGCCCCAGTCTTCCGGTACAACACCTTTTGCTGACAGCTCGTTTTTAACACGATCTGGATCAGCCGACTCTTTATCCATTTTGTTAATTGCAACAACAATCGGCACGCCTGCTGCTTTCGCATGCTGAACGGCTTCTTCTGTTTGCGGCATTACACCGTCATCTGCAGCAACTACTAGGATTACGATATCGGTAGCCTGAGCACCACGGGCACGCATTGCGGTAAACGCGGCGTGTCCTGGTGTATCAAGGAATGTCACCATACCTTTGTCTGTTTCTACGTGATAAGCACCAATATGCTGTGTAATACCGCCGGCTTCGCCGCTGGTTACACGAGTGGTACGAATGTAATCAAGTAGTGATGTTTTACCATGGTCAACGTGACCCATTACAGTAACAACAGGTGCACGAGTCACTTGCTCGCCTTGGTAGTCAGAGTCTTTTAGGAAACTGTCTTCAATAGCGTTTTCACTTACCTGCACATACTTATGGCCCATTTCTTCGATTACTAGAATCGCAGTATCCAAATCTAAGATTTGGTTAATGGTGGCCATAACACCAAGCTTCATAAGCTCTTTAATTACTTCACCAGCTTTAACGGCCATACCTTGAGCAAGATCGCCCACGGTAATGGTTTCGCCTTTTAGCTCAACTTCGCGAATGATTGGCGCAGTTGGTTGCTGGAATTGGTGCTCTGCATCGTCACTAGGACGGCGCTTGCCACGGTTTTTCGCATCGTCGCTATCACGACGTTTACCAGCACCACGGCCTTTACCACCGCGATCGCCAAAACCACGACCTTTTTCTTTATCTTTGTTACGGAACTCTTTTTTCTTACCACTGCGATCATCGCTAGATGGTGAAGAAGGAGCGCCGCGACCAGCTGGAGCTGGACGTGCACCAGCCGGAGCCGGACGAGCACCACCTGGAGCTGGACGTGCACCTGCAGGAGCGCCTGTACGAGCAGCACCTGGCTTGCGTTCACCGCCTGGCTTACGTTCACCTGGCTTGCCTTTAACGGCTGGTTTTGCAGCTTTGTTTTCTTCGCCTTCAACAATCGTACGCTTTTTGCGTACTTCAATGTTAACGGCTTTTTTACCAGAACCAGTATTAATGGTTGTAGTAGTTTTACGCTTTAATACGATTTTTTTCGGTGCTGCTTCTTTCTCACCGTGGCTCTTTTTAAGAGCGGCCAGTAGTACGACTTTTTGCTCGTCGTTAACTGCTTCGTCACCACTTTTGTGTGGCAAGCCAGCGTCGTTCATTTGTTGTAACAAACGCTCTACTGGCGAGCCTACTGCTGCGGCTAACTGTTTTACCGTGACTTCTGCCATTCGACTATTCTCCTCCGCTTACCTGACTACTCAGCTTCTTCAAACCAAGGTTTACGTGCGGTCATAATTAATTTAGCGGCCTTTTCTTCGTCAATATCTTCGATACCAACAATATCATCTACTGCTTGCTCAGCAAGATCTTCCATTGTGCAGATCCCATTACTTGCTAACACCAAGGCCAGGTGCTTATCCATACCTTCCATATTTAAAAGGTCTTCGGCAGGTTGTGCATTCTCAAGCTTTTCTTCAGAAGCAATGGCTTGAGTTAACAAGATGTCTTTCGCGCGACTTTGTAATTCATCAACAATTTCATCATCGAAACCATCAATCTCTAACATCTCTTCGCGAGCAACGTAAGCCACTTCTTCAAGGCCAGTAAAACCTTCTTCAACAAGCACTGTTGCCACATCTTCATCAAGGTCTAAAGCGTTCATTAAGTTTTCAACTAACGAACCTGATTCTTGCTCTTGCTTAGCGCCTGCTTCATCTTCGCTCATAACGTTAATGGTCCAGCCAGTTAGCTCAGATGCTAACTTAACATTCTGACCACTACGCCCAATGGCAATCGCTAACTGGTCTTCAGTTACCGCTACGTCCATAGAGTTTGTGTCTTCGTCCATAACAATGGATTCAACTTCAGCAGGGGCTAACGCATTAATAACTAGCTGCGCAGGATTGTCGTCCCAAAGCACGATATCTACACGCTCGTTACCTAACTCGTTAGATACCGCTTGAACGCGGGCTCCACGCATACCAACACATGCACCAATAGGGTCAATGCGCTGATCGTTTGATTTAACTGCAATTTTTGCACGACTACCCGTATCACGAGCGGCGGCTTTAATTTCAATTGTCTGCTCGCCAATTTCTGGCACTTCAATAGTGAAAAGTTCAATTAACATTTCATTTGAAGAACGACTTAGCATTAACTGTGGGCCACGGTTTTCTGGATTAATTTCCATTAACACGGCACGAGTACGATCACCAATACGGAATACTTCACGAGCGATCAGTTGATCACGAGGAAGTAAGCCTTCAGCGTTTGCACCTAGGTCTAAAATTATATTATCGCGGGTTACTTTTTTCACGGTACCGTGAATAAGCTCGCCAATACGATCGGCATAAGCCGCAGTAATTTTTGCACGCTCAGCTTCACGAACCTTTTGCATAATAATCTGTTTTGCAGCTTGTGCAGCAATACGACCAAAACCAGGGTTATCCACTTGCTCTTCGTGAGTATCGCCTTCTTTAAGTTTCACATCGATGTCTGCAGCTTCCTGCATATTCAACTCTGATCCCAAAGCAGGAACAACTTCATTGCTCACTATTAACCAGCTGCGGAAAGTTTCAAACTCTCCAGTGCGGCGGTTTATCACCACACGAATTTCTGGCTCTTCATCGTCGTAACGTTTTTTTGCCGCAGCCGCTAAAGCTAATTCGATCGCCTCGAAAATAACTTCCTGCTCTACACCTTTTTCGTTAGAGACAGCTTCGGCAACTAGCAGTATTTCTTTGCTCATAATTATGCCCCCTAGTCCTTTTTACCCTTAGTTTCTTGATATATTAAATTGGCTTTATCGATAGCGTCGATCGGTAAAAGATATTCATGACTATCCACATGAACAACAATATCTTCATCGTCTTCGATACCAACTAGCTGGCCTTTGAATTTGCGTCTACCTTCGTAGGCATAACGCAATTTCACTTCAACCAGCTCACCAACAAACCCTTTAAATTGTTCTAGCGTAAAAATTGGACAATCCAAACCAGGTGAAGAAACTTCTAAGTTATATTCACTAGTAATTGGATCTTCAACATCCATTATTCCGCTCACCTGACGACTTACAACAGCACAGTCGTCAACCGAAATGCCTGCTTCGTTGTCAATAAAAACACGTAATACCGAGTTTTTACCTTGAGAAATATATTCAAGCCCCCAAAAATCGAAACCCAACGCTTCAACTATTGGCTGTATTAGCTTGTTTAACTGTTCTTCTTTACTTGCCACAATCACTCCACACATATAAAAATTGGGCTAATAGACAACCCAGTTTTATACCAGCTATCTAAGCCCAACCCTTAGCATATAACTGCTAAATATTGGCACTCACAAAAGCCACCAACAAAAAACCCCTTATCGAAACCACTTTATCAATATCATAAAGAGATTCCACCAGGGGTTTCAAATCATCAGAACGCAAAGCGCACTGGATATAAAATCTTAGTGAAGGGTTAGCACGCTAACCTACTTCTGGCTCAAGCTAGAACCATTTTAACAGCTTAATATTAGCTGCTAATCACAAGATAGCAAAAGAGCCAAAGCAGCAATTCACTGAATCTTGTACATCAAACCATCATTTGATGCCTTCATTAATCTACAAGCAAAAACTCATATAAAAATGGCTATAGGAGCCTAGATAACAACTCCAATCGACAATAATAAATTATCTAAAAATGGTTGCGGGAGCCGGATTTGAACCGACGACCTTCGGGTTATGAGCCCGACGAGCTACCAGACTGCTCCATCCCGCGCCAAAATCTGCCCGTATTATAGGGATAAGCCAGCCATTCAGCAAGACTGCAGGACAACAAAAGCGCCTGTTTAGGCGCTCAAATTGTTATCTGCATAAAAAAACGGACAATAGTCCGTTTAAATTTGGTGCGGATGGGGAGACTCGAACTCCCACGGGCGTAAGCCCACAGCCCCCTCAAGGCTGCGTGTCTACCAATTCCACCACATCCGCATGTTCTTTGATATCTGTACAAACTGCATTAAGACTTCGCCTACAACCAATCCCAACACATTCGCAGATTATTTAATCGATTACCGGAGTATCTGATGCATCTAGCGTTTCTAGCACAGGCACTTCTGTTTCAATCTGCTCAATCGGTGCCTCAATAGTCGGCAAACCTTCATCCATAAGACCTGTCGCTCTTTCTTTTGCATAGTAAGCTAAAGAAAAACTGGTTAGGAAAAACGCTACCGCTAAAACGGAAGTTGAGCGAGTTAAAAAGTTACCTGACCCTTCGCTACCAAAAACAGTTTGCGAAGCGCCGCCACCAAAGCTTGCGCCTGCATCTGCGCCCTTGCCTTGCTGAAGAAGAACCAAACCGATAATAACTACGGCTACAATGATGTGACCAATTAAAATTATGCTTTCCATTATCCTGCCTAACTTGCTGCGTTACAGATTTGTATAAATCTTGTGCGTTTAAAGCAGCTCCGCCAACAAATGCCCCATCAACGTCTGCTTGCGCAAAAATTGCTACTGCATTATTCGGTTT
>JAWUVO010000030.1:0-27832 GCA_034112325.1 Bermanella sp.
CCGCCGCTCGACGCCTGTAGCAAGCTACATCGTTTCCGCTCGACTTGCATGTGTTAAGCCTGCCGCCAGCGTTCAATCTGAGCCATGATCAAACTCTTCAGTTTAATTTTTTAAGGTCCGTGGACCTGCTCAAGTATTAAATACTACTGTTAAATAAATTTGACAGTGTAAATACTTACTTGAAAAGTCTAATGTGCTTTCTAGCTACAAGTAACTAGAAAGCTTTACATCTCGACTCGCGGTAAGTACCCACACGAATTGTCTGAATTCGTTTTTAAAGATCGTGATCGTCGCTCGGACTGACCATTTCTTCTCGCTTTCTGGCTAGACCAGTGCGAAGCTTCTCTCGAAGCGAGGCGCGTATTCTACAGAATCGCATTTCCGTGTCAACATTTTTTTAAAGTCTTTATTAATTATAAATCGCTTAAAAATCTGTCTTGCTTTAGGTTTTACCCCGAAGCGGACGCGCATTTTACAGTGTTTCGATTAGCTGTCAACACTTTGTTTTAACTTAGTTTTTTCAGATTTAACTGATCTAAAAATAAGCCCCCCTCAACCATTTATCTTTTAGATAATTCTAAAAAAGAAAACGCGCTTCCTGTTGAGGAGGCGCGCATTATAAGGAGATTATTATCAGGGTCAATAATTTTCTTGGAGGATAGCTAAAGGCCTATTTAAGCTCAAATAAATGATGCTTCTTCTTACCAAGCTTGGCCATGAAGAACCGGCCATATAAAGCCTTATCTTTGGTGAATATATCCGGACCAGCCATTAACGCATCCATTCCGTAAGCTGTTCCATTGATCAGCACAGCATTACGACCCAGCGCATCCTTAATTTGCTTACCCTGACCCATACCGGCCTCGGCTAATAAGGAGGTTAACGGTTTATCAGTAAAATCTTCTACAGTTAGGTCGCTAGATGGCAGGCCGTCTTGCTTGATTTGCTCCAAATCGGCTTCGCTTAAACTTTCCGCATCGCCAGAAAATAATGCTTCCGTTATTCGCTCTGCAGCGGCTAAGCCGTCTTCACCGTGTAATAACTTGGTCACTTCCTTGGCCAGTATCGGCTGAGCAGTTTTACGACCTTGAATTTCAGCATCGGTTCTTTCAATCTGGTCAATTTCTTCAACCGATAAAAAGGTAAAGTACTTAAGAAACTTATAAGCATCGGCGTCTACTGTGCCTAGCCAAAATTGATAGAACGCATACGGTGATGTTTTTTTAGCGTCTAACCAAATAGTACCGCTTTCTGTTTTGCCAAACTTAGTACCGTCTGACTTGGTTACTAATGGCAAGGTCAAGCCAAAGACCTGCTTACCATTCATCCGACGAGTTAATTCTGTACCACCAGTGATATTACCCCACTGGTCTGAGCCGCCTATTTGCAGTATGCAGTTTTCAATTTCGTTTAATTTAGCAAAGTCGTAGCTTTGCAAAATCATATAAGTGAACTCAGTAAAACTGATGCCTGCGCCATCGCGGTCTAGACGCTGCTTAACCGATTCTTTTTGAATCATTTGATTTACAGAGAAGTACTTACCCACATCTCTCAAAAAGTCGAGCATGGTGAATTCACCAACCCAGTCTAGATTATTTACAACCTTGGCACTGCTTTCGCCAGCATTAAAGTCGATAAAGCAGCTAACTTGAGCTTTGAGTTTTTCTACCCATTGACCTACAACCTCCGGGCCATTTAGCTTACGCTCAGCCGCTTTAAAGCTTGGGTCGCCGATTAACCCAGTTGCCCCGCCGACCAATGCTAACGGCTTGTGACCTGCCATTTGAAAACGCTTAAGAACCAACAACGGCACAAGGCTGCCTATATGTAAGCTATCCGCTGTGGGGTCGAATCCGCAGTAAAGGGTTTGACACCCTTGCTCTAAAAGAGTCGTTAACTCTTGTTCGCCTGTGCAGTCGTTATATAGTCCGCGGGCTTTTAAATCTTGTATTAAGGATGCAGTCATGAATATGGCCGAATATTTCTTGTGTTCAATTTAGACAGGGAAATTAACGGATTTAACAAGATTTGCAAGCTGTACTGTGTATTTCGTTCACAACCTGCTTTAAAACTTGCTTACAGGTACTACAATTAAAATTACGGAATGTTATGCTTGGCGCATAAAAATACAGGCATCTCTATGAATAATAAGGAAATATCGGCTTTTGAATTATTACCCAAGCGGCATTGGATCGCTTTAGGGCTAGCCTGTTTATTTGTCGCAGCTTTTCTTGTGTTAATTCCTGTACAGCAAGAATTGGAACGTCGCACCTATGCTTATCAAGTCCCTGTACCTGTAAGCACATCTGAATCTGACACTGTTGCCCAGCCTAAATGGGATATGAGCAAGATCAAACCTGGCAATACACTTGCGCAATTATTTCAGGATCAGGGGTTAAGCTCTAGAGAGTTATATCTACTTACTCAAACCGAACATGGCGATACCTTAAATCAATTACACCTTGGTGATAAAATTGGTTTTGATATTAAAGAAGATGCCCTTAGCCACTTCAGATTAGAAAAATCACAATTTGAGAGCTATGAGTTTTATTTAACTAGCGAAGGCTTTAAAAGTGAGCATATTCTTTTAGAACCTGAGCTAGTAGAGACGTTTACCCAAGGAACGATTACTTCCTCTTTATTTGAAACTGGCCTAGAGTCTGGCATGAGCAATAATCTGATTATGAAACTGGCCACCATTTTTGGCTGGGACGTAGATTTTGCTTTAGATATTCGCGAAGGGGATAACTTTAGCCTGATTTACCAAGAAGAGTTTTTAAAGGGTAAAAAAGTAGGCGACGGCAACATTCTTGTGGCTCGTTTTCAAAACAAAGGTAAAACCTATACAGCCGTTAGATACGAAGACGACAAGGGTAATGGTCAATATTTTACCCCCGACGGTCTAAGTATGCGCAAAACCTTTTTACGCAGCCCTGTGGACTTCACGCGCATTAGCTCTCGATTCAACTTGAAACGTAAGCACCCTATTTTACATAAAATCCGCGCTCATAAAGGCGTTGATTACGCGGCTCGTCGAGGCACGCCAATTAAAGCGGCTGGCGATGGCAAGGTTATATTTGCTGGGCGTAAAGGTGGCTATGGCCGCGTACTGATATTAAAACACGGCTCGGCTTACACTACGTTATACGCGCACTTAAATGCATTCGGTCGCGGTGTCCGAGTGGGCAAGCGAGTTAACCAAGGCCAGGTTGTGGCATATGTCGGTAGCTCGGGGTTGGCTTCAGGGCCTCATCTTCATTACGAGTTTAGATTAAATGGCGTGGTTAGAGATCCTTTAACCGTTAAGCTGCCTCATGCTAAGCCAATAGATTCGAAGCAAAAAGAACGCTTTATCCATTTCGCACAAGTAATGGTAATGCGATTAGAAAGCCATTTATTCGGTAACTACTTCGCTTCTAGATAAGGTATTTACCCAAGATAATTTGGCATATTATGCCTACTTACTGCTCTAGGCAATTACAATGACTCAAGTTAATTTAGCGTATTACATTGGCCAAATGTCAGGTACCAGCCTAGACGGCATTGATACAGTTCTATTGAAAATTGGCTTTGAAGACGATGCCCACTTATTTAAGATCGTCGCCAATCTGCACACCGAGTTTCCACCTTCACTGAAAGCGTCTATCTTATCTTTATGCCAAGGCACCACTAACGAGCTGGAGCTTTGTGCCCTCGTGAGCAACGAGCTAAGCCAGTGTTACGGCGATGCAATTATTGAAATGTTAACCGCTCATGGCATTAAGCCTGAACAAGTTACTGCCATTGGCTGTCATGGCCAAACCGTGCGCCATATTCCACCAAAATATACGGTACAACTTATTAATGGTGCTTTATTAGCTGAACTAACCAACATTGATGTTGTATGCGATTTTAGAAACCGCGATATGGCCGCGGGCGGTCAGGGCGCACCTTTGGTGCCGGCGTTTCATAGCGCTCTTTTTACCTGCGCGAATAGTGAATCAGCTAACCCGCAAGATTTATTTGTGGTGAATATTGGCGGCATGAGCAACATTAGCTACCTTCCAAAAAATGGTGCGGTATGCGGCCACGATACTGGACCGGGCAATGTACTAATGGACGCGTGGATTCAACAACATAAAAATCTGCCTTACGATGAAAGTGGCTACTGGGCCAAGTCTGGAGTGGTAGATACCGGCCTATTAAAAATCTTATTAAGTGACCCTTATTTTAGTTTGCCCGCACCTAAAAGTACTGGGCGAGAACATTTTAACTTAGATTGGCTAGCACGAATAATTGGCAACAAGATATCGGCTGAAAATGTACAGGCTACCTTGCTGCATTTAACTGTGAACTCAATAGCAAATGAAATAGAAAAGCTTTCAGCTAAAGCGCAAGTAGTCGTTTGTGGTGGTGGAGCATTTAATCAGCATTTACTTGAGGTTTTGCAGTTACGTTTGAATGAATTTGAAGTAGTAACAAGTCAGGATAAGGGATTTGACCCGCAGTGGATTGAAGCAATGGCGTTTGCTTGGTTAGCTCAGCAGTGTATTGAGAGAAAGCCTGGAAATGTTGCCGATGTAACCGGTGCTAAAGGGAAAAGAATTTTAGGGGCTATCTACCCAGCCTAAAAACTCTGATAACCAGCTTTAATTAATTCTTTAATTCGGCCAGGGCCATAAATAACCGTTTCGATAAACGGTGGTAATTGGTCTCTAGCCACTTCATTACTACCCATCCAAGTTTCACAAATTTGAATGTCGATAACATTAAACGCGTCTAGCTTAGCTGCTTGATCGACTAGCGAGCGATACTGACCATAATTCTGTCTCAAAAATGCCTTTGCCTCACTCCCATGTAATATTACTACTATGGGTTGGTCTATATATGCATCGTGCATTTCAGACCACTGTTCTGCACGCGCAAGTACGCTAGAAAGTTCTGCTGGAGTATGAGCATGAATTTGAGCTAACAGAGAGGGAGGCTCAGAAAAGACAGTAGTACTGGACATTAAAAATACGCCTAACAGCAAAAGCCGCCAAGCGAGTTTAGAATTAAACAGTGAAAGACGAGCCACAACCACAGGTTGAGGACGCTTGAGGGTTACTAACAACAAATCGAGAACCCTCTAGGCTTTCTTGATAGTCAACATTGGAGCCATCTAAATAAGGGTAGCTTAGCGAATCCACCAGCACTTTTACGCCTTCTTGCTTAACTTCAGCATCGTCTTCGTTAACCTCGGTGTCAAAGGTAAATCCGTATTGAAAACCAGAACAACCTCCACCCGTGACAAATACTCGAAGGCAAAGGCTATCATCGCCTTCATCTTCTAATAGCGTTTGCATTTTATGCACGGCAGAAGATGTCAGAGAAAGAACGTTCATACAGCTAAACCTTCGTATTGAGTCAATTAAAATCTATTATGCGTTTATCCGACTAATTTAGTCAACTATTATTCAGTCTGCTTTAGCTGCTTCAGAAGTACTTGAATCAACTGTCTGCTCGCCTTGCTTACGGCCTTTTTTAGCTTTTTCATTAGTCTGATGTATCAGGTTACCATTCACTTGAGCGCCCATGACCATTTCCATCATGGTGTAATAGACATCGCCAGATACCACGGCCTTTTTAGCCAGCTCGATATGCTTGTGCGAATGAACATTACCAATTACTTGGCCGTTAATAATAACGTTAGGGGCGCGAATTTCGCCTTCAACTATGCCCGTTTCGCTAATGCGCACTACTGCGCTAGATTGGTCATCAGCAATAATATTGCCTTTGATTTTTCCATCTATGTGCAAGCCACCACTAAAATGAACATCGCCTACAATTTCAGACTTCCCAGAAACTAATGTGTCGTAATGCCCTGGGTTTTTATTTTTACTGCTTAGCATTCTATTGCTCCTGCTTTTGTTCGTTACCTGGCCAAGGGAAACTACTTTCGATACGTTTAGCCTTTGAACCGTTTGACTGTAAAACAACATCTACCGACTCGGCTATAAACCCTTCAGGTAATACCAGATCTCCCGATATCTCTTGGAAGTAACGGAATTTATATTTAATTCCGTAGTCTTGAATGTCTTCTGATATGTCTCTAAGTCCATATACTTTTTGCTTGCCATCTAAAATACCAATGACATTAACTCCAGCTAAACCACTAATAAAGCGCTGATTTGTACCCACCTGTGTAAGTACCAGTTTAAACTTGTAGCGCTTGTCTTCTAGTGACTTTTCTAAATCAAATTTCTGGATGCGTAAATCTTGCTTACGACTAGAAGGTGCCATAATGCCTTTATAAAATGCCACTTCTTCTTGCAGCGTGGCAATTTGCGACCTTAGGTCTACCATGTTTTGACGAAGACCTTCAGTGGACTTACGATCGACCTCACCACCCTTTTCCAACATCACTACACGAGTGCTGTTCGAAGAGATTTCATCTTGGGCAAGCTGTAAATCATCTAATAACTGGTCACGCTCAGCAATCGCTTGCTCTTGCGCTTCTAACGCTTCGTAGCGACCCAGAATAAAACTGCCCACTCCAAACACTCCAATCAGTGTTAACAGTAGTAGACGATTAAAAAACCGTCTCCACGGGTCATAGCTGACTACCGTAAGTTTGTCTTGTTTACTGCCTTTTACCACGGCCATTACAATCAACCCTTATGTTACTTTTATATAATTATTATAATAGTTATAGGTCAAAACTAAGAAGGTTTCCTATTAAAAAAACTTCTTTAAACAACTTACAACAATGTTGCTGGTTGAGTCATACCCATATTTTCGCTTAACCCAAACATAATGTTCATATTTTGAACAGCTTGACCTGCAGCACCTTTAACCAGGTTATCAATAACAGAAAGCACCACTACCGTGTCGCCATCTTGCGGACGATGAACTGCAATTTGATTAAAGTTACTGCCTTTTACGTTTCGCGTTGCAGGGTGACTGCCCTTAGGCAATACGTCTACAAACGGCTCATGCTGATAACGACTTTCATACAAAGCTTGTATATCTACCGATGTATCTTTTAGCTTGGCGTAAAGCGTGGCATGAATACCTCGAATCATAGGTGTTAAGTGTGGCACAAACGTTAAGCCAACTTCTTTGCCTTGGTTCGCTATTTGCAAACCTTGTTTAATTTCAGGCAAATGACGGTGACCATGCACCCCATAGGCACTAAAACTTTCACTGGTTTCGCATAACAACATATTAATATTAGCTTGGCGACCCGCTCCTGACACACCAGATTTACAATCAGCAATAATGTCTTGCACGTCAATTAAACCCGCTTCAATTAACGGTATTAACCCCAGCTGAGCTGCGGTTGGATAACAGCCTGGATTAGCCACCAATTTAGCGGTTTTAATTTGCTCACGATTCACTTCAGGTAATCCATAAACCGCTAACGCAGCTAGATCTTTGCAAGTGTGCTCCATACCGTACCATTTTGACCATTCTACTGTATCTTTAATTCTAAAGTCGGCGCCTAGATCAATGATTCTTACCCCTGCACTGAGTAATTCTGGCGCCATAGCCATTGCGACACCGTGAGGAGTAGCAAAAAATACCAGATCACATTCACATAAGGTTTCAACATCCGGTACACTAAAGCAGATATCTGTGAAAGGTCGCAGATTGGGAAACATCTGAGCTACTGGTTTACCATCTTCACCGCGAGACGTCACTACTTGTAAGTCTACCTCGGAGTGTTGAACCAGAATACGCAGAAGTTCGACGCCGGTATAACCAGTGCCCCCTACAAGACCAACTTTAATCACAATATAACCTCAAAATTTTGTACAGCGTTAAAAGCATATCATAGCGCCTTTATTAAAAAGTGATAAGGAATTTAATGGCTTCTTTTATAACTAGGGCAAAATTAAAGCTTAGGGTTCAGCTTGCCCAGAACGAAGCACTGCCTTTATTAGCGTTATTGGGTGCTTTAGCTGGTACGTTAACAAGCGGAATAATATTGCTGTTTCGGTTTGCAATAGAGGCTCCTCTTCAAGCTTACTTACCCGACGGTAATGTTGAGAACTTTGAAGCGCTTAGTGCTTGGCTACGATTTTCACTGCCTTTAACGGGCGCTATATTCATTGCCATGATGCTGCATAAACTTAGCATTCAATCTAGAGCCGTGGGTATAAGCCATGTTCTTGAACGGTTAAAAAATCATCAAGGGCACATGCCCTTAAGCAATTTCTTTGTTCAATTTTTCGGCGGTATTATTGCTGCTGTAAGTGGTCAAAGCACTGGTCGAGAAGGACCCGCTGTTCATTTAGGCGCGGCCGCTGGCAGTATTTTGGGGCGCAAGCTAAAGCTGTCGACTAACCATACCCAATTGTTATTAGCGTCTGGGGCGGCGGCGGCCATTAGCGCTTCGTTTAACACTCCTATTGCTGCCGTTGTATTTGCTATGGAAGTCATGATTATTGGTTATAGCTTACAAAGTTTAATACCCGTTATGCTCGCGTCTGTGGTGGGCACCGTAGTGACACGCAGTGTTTATGGCGACGAACCTGCGTTTACAGTTCCTGCTTTAGAGATGCAATCCTTTGTAGAATTTCCATTTCTAATTATCGAAGCCCTATTTATGGGCGCCCTAGCCGCATTATTTATTTGGGTATGTGTTAACACAGCACAAAAAGCGCCTAAAAGCTTATGGGCTCGGTTTTTAATTATTGGATTAATAAATGGTTTAATCGCACTGGCGATCCCCCAAATGATGGGCATTGGTTACGATACCGTAAACCTTGCCTTATTGGGCAGCCTTCCATGGATTGGGTTGTTTACCTTTGCCATCGCAAAATTACTATTAACCAGTCTCAACCTAGGGCTAGGTCAACCCGGTGGGGCCATTGGCCCAATGTTATTTATTGGCGCTTGTGCCGGTGGAGTGATCGGTGAAATTGGTAATTACATTGCCCCCGAAGTTACCAGCGCCACTGGTTATTACGCCATGTTAGGCATGGCCGCTATGATGTCGGCCTGCTTACAAGCGCCACTAACAGGTTTGATGACCCTATTTGAGTTAACCAACAATCCAAATATTATTATGCCCGGCATGCTGGTAGTGGTGATTGCCAACCTAACCACGAGCGAAGTATTTAAACAAAAAGCCCTATTTCCTCGGTTACTACAATTGCGCGGACTGACACTAGATACCTCTCCGGTAGAACACATGCTGAGAGAGAATAGTGTACTGTCTATTGCAGACAAAGAAGTTAAAGTTTTACATAAACACACAGGGGTAGAAGCCATTAAGCTGGCATTAATTGGCACTCCAAAATTTTTAATTATTGTTGATGACAAAAAACCATTATCCTGTATTTCAGCCGTCGATGTTGCCTCGCTACTAATGGATGAAGAGCAAATCAAACAATGGACAGTCGAAATAAATGGAGAATCTGTTCTGAATCTTATGGCTATTCCTGGATCTAGACGTAGCTGCGGTGCAATTAGTATTCAAGCTAACTTACAAGAAGCATTAAACTTAATGAGCGAGCAGCAAATAGATTGTTTAACGGTACATTACGGTCACGAATTTTCATCTTCGTCTGTTGTTGGCATCGTAGAGCATGATAAAATCCATAGCTTCTATCATTATTCTAACTAGTCGCAGGCAAATAAATGATGAATGCAAAGTGTATGATAAATAGGTTTATTTATGTTGTGGGTTAAAGCGTTTCACATAATTGCAGTTATCTGCTGGTTTGCCGCTATATTTTATTTACCTAGATTGTTTGTTTACCACGCCATGTTGGAAAAAATAACTGGCGAAGATGAGCCCACAAGTGAACGATTTAAGGTTATGGAACGTAAACTATATCGCGGCATTATGACGCCAAGCATGATTGCGGTAATAATTTTAGGATTTTGGCTAATGAGCTACAATTTTGAATACTATTTAAGCCAAGGTTGGATTCAAGCAAAGCTAGTCTTAGTTACATTACTGGTTATTTATCATAATTATTGCGGCTACTTAATGCGCCAGTTCCGCGATGATAAAAATACCAAAAGCCATAAGTTTTATCGTGTATTTAACGAAGTCCCCGTATTTATGCTGGTCGCCATTGTGATTCTTGCAGTTGTGCGTCCATTTTAAAGAAATTATATATTAGCTAGGTTGTAGGTTATGGAATTTACTCGTTCAGAAGAACTATTTGAATTAGCTCAAAAACGTATTCCAGGTGGCGTTAATTCACCTGTAAGGGCATTTAATGGCGTAGGAGGCACACCTGTTTTCTTCAAGCGTGGTGAAGGTGCATACGTGTTTGACGAAGACGGTAATCGTTATATCGATTTTGTAAATTCGTGGGGCCCTCTTATTTTAGGACATAGCGCACCAACGGTTATTGAAGCGGTACAAAAACAATTAGTAGACGGTTTGAGTTTTGGTGCACCCACAGAAATTGAAATTGAAATGGCCGATAAGGTTTGTGAAATCTATCCAAGCATGGATATGGTTCGCATGGTATCTAGTGGCACCGAAGCCACTATGAGCGCCATTCGTTTAGCCCGTGGCTTTACTGGCCGCGATAAGCTGGTTAAGTTTGAAGGTTGCTACCATGGCCATTCAGATTCTTTATTAGTTAAAGCAGGTTCAGGTTTACTCACGCTGGGCACTCCCAGCTCGCCGGGCGTTCCAGCGGTGCTAGCTGACCTGACAATTACATTGACTCATAACGATATTGAAAGCGTTAAAGACTGCTTTAAAAAAATTGGTAATGAAGTGGCATGTGTCATAGTTGAACCCATCGCAGGCAATATGAACTGCATCCCACCAGAGCCAGGTTTTTTAGAAGGCTTACGTGAATTATGTACTGAATACGGTATTGTATTAATTTTTGACGAAGTTATGTGTGGCTTTCGTGCAGCACTAGGTGGCGCGCAAGAAGTGTATAAAGTTTTACCTGATATGACGACTCTAGGTAAAGTTATTGGAGGCGGAATGCCGGTTGGCGCATTTGGCGGTAAACGTGAAATTATGGAACACCTTGCTCCACTAGGCCCAGTTTATCAAGCGGGCACATTATCAGGTAATCCAATTGCGATGGCCGCAGGTAGAGCCATGTTAAAAGCTATTAGTGAGCCTGGTTTTTACGATATATTAACGGCCAAAACTAAAATGCTGTGCCAAGGCTTAGAGGACGTAGCTAAACGCCATAACATTCCATTCACTACCAACCAAGTAGGCAGTATGTTTGGTTATTTCTTTAGCGAAGAAAAAAATATACGCCGCTTTGACCAGGTAACAAAATGCGACCAAGAACGCTTCAGAGCTTTTTACCATGGTATGTTAGAACAAGGTGTTTATTTTGCACCATCATCTTATGAAGGTGGGTTTGTTTGCCAAGCATTAACTGAGGCCGACATTGATTTTACGTTAGCAGCCGCTGACAAAGTATTCGCCACATTGTAAGTGTTACTATAAAAACTCTAAATTAAAATACGCCAGTAATAACAATTACTGGCGTTTTTTTATGTTCAAAAACCAGAAAAACTAACCACTCGATTATGTCAGTTAAAATGATAGGCGCCTGTACCGAGTTTATTCTCAAAGCTATACATAGTTACTGCAGATAAAACAGTCTATTCATATATTCGACCTGCTTATTCATAGACAATAAAGCGGCTGAGGGACTACACTTGCCAGACTGATATATTGAGTAGTATATGGCAAATGATTTAACCCAAGGCCCTGTTTCAACCTGGCTTTATAAGTTAACGGCCCCCATGGTTCTGGGCATTCTTGCGATTTTTTTGTTCAACCTAGTGGACATTTATTTTGTTAGCTTGCTGGGTACAAAACCACTGGCCGCTCTGAGCTTCACTTTTCCCGCCACCATGATGATTATGAACGTAGCTATTGGTTTAAGCATTGCTACTGGTGCGGTGGTCGCTAGATCAATTGGGCAAAACAATCATGAGCAAACTCGCAACTGGGTTAGCAGCAGTTTCTATCTATCTATATTTGTCGCTATTATTTTTGCCGTAACTGGCTACTTTACCCAGCAATGGATTTTTTCCAACATGGGGGCAGAGCCCGAACTAATTCCACTGATCAATGATTATTTAGACTACTGGTATCCTGGAAGTATATTGTTAGTAGTAATAATTGCCGTGAATGCCAGCATTAGGGCTACTGGTAACACAAAACTACCTAGCATAGTGATGCTGGTAACTGCATTAATGAACGGTATTCTAGATCCCATCTTTATTTTTGGCTGGGGCCCCGTCCCCCCTATGGGGATTAAAGGAGCTGCGATTGCTACCTGCATTAGCTGGTTTATTGGCTTTGTTATTATTATGCGGGCGCTTATTAATATGGACTTGATCAGGTTTACTTTCCCCAAAAATATTATATCGGCTTGGAACAGTTTAATTAAACTTGGTATTCCTGCCGCACTCACTAATATGTTGGGGCCTTTGGCAAATGGCATAATTGTGGTGTGGGTAGCGACCTATGGCACCCATGCCGTTGCTGCATACGGTGTAGGCAGTCGACTAGAGCCATTAGCTGTAATTGTTATTATGGCCTTAACTGCAAGCCTGCCACCTTTTGTAGGGCAGAACTTCGGTGCTGGAAAAATTGATCGTATTGAAGAGGCTTTAAAGCGTAGTATTTATTTTTTAGTGATTTGGCAGTTAGCTGTTTATATCGCTTTAGTTTTATTTGCTGAACCTGTTAGCCAGTTGTTTAGTAAAGACTTGGAAGTACAGGTAATTATTCAAACATTTTTATACATTCTGCCGTTAAGCTACATAGGTCTAGGAGTTTGTTTAGTTGTAACGTCGACAATTAATGCCCTGCATAAACCCAAGTATTCGCTACTCATTACCATCGTTAGATTGTTTGCTTTATATATACCCTTGGCTTGGGCTGGTCATATGTTGTTTGGGTTAAACGGAATTTTTTGGGGCTGTGCTTTAGGCAATGGTCTGATTGGAAGTTATTTATTCATGATGTTTTATCGAATTAAAAAAACACCTGAATTACGCGATAAATTAATATCACATTAAAAGCTAAAGCGATGGACGTCGACTAAAATAAGTCGATCTCCACAACTTGGCCAGACTGTTGTGATGAAGCAAATACTTCTACATCTAGGTTTAAAATTTCTTCTTCTAAATGACTTATATCATCGATCACAGAGTCCGATGCTACCTCCATGTTTTCTAAATGTTTAATCACAGTCTTTTCATCATTTTCTAAATACGCCTTTATTGCCAATACACCTTCGGCATGAACCGCTTTATGGGGCGTTTCTAATCGTTTAAATGATTTAAGCTTATTGTATTGTTTTCCATCGCCCTCATAGTACCAGTGGCCTAGTCGGCACTGTGTATGATCTTTAAATTCATCTATGTCAGTCTTATTGCTCATGCCCCAAATAAATCTATAAATTTCGGTTTTCCAAACAACATGATCAAGTTTAACCGTTTGTAAAAAGCTTGTATGCGCAGACCCCTGAATAACACGGAACATATTTTTTGATACGTCAGTAATATCACTGATAATCACTTTTACTGAGCTAGTCTGCTCTGAGAGGTTTTGGGTGGTTTTACCCATCTCGTGTATTTGATCGCTTACCACTACCGTTTGGGTTGTTATGGCCTTAACTAATGCAGTAATTTCACTGCTGGCTTCAGCACTTTTTTGAGCTAAAGCTCTTACTTCATCGGCCACCACAGCAAAACCTCGGCCCTGCTCACCTGCACGAGCAGCTTCGATAGCCGCATTAAGTGCCAATAAATTTGTTTGATCGCTTATGGTTTGAATCTGACTAACAAAGCCAACTATGTCTTCACCATTCGCCGACAACGACTCAACTGCATCACATGCTTTTTGAGTTCGCGCATCAATATGCGCCAAACTAGAGGCGATATGACTAAGCAGAACATGAATTTGATCAAAGCTACTAACAGATTCACTAAGGGCGCTATGCTGACCAGATAATTTACCAGAGCTTACGGCAACAGCCTGCCTAATATTATCTATAGTCTCGGCACCGTGAATCCATTGCCGATACATGCGCTGCTGATCTTCAAATTGCTGAAGCGCATAGCTTCGTTGCATATCGGCAACTATTTTTAAACTATGTAGCAACTCAATTTTAGCAACGTCGCCTTCAACTTTATCCTTGAGTATTTGGTTTTCTTTTCTGAGTTGTTCAATCTCATTATTTTTCGATGCATTCCAAAACATATAAAGCGATTCCTTGATCTATTTTTTAAGTATAGACCAGATATTACCACTGCAGAGGCCGTAGTTAAGGTAGGCTCAAAATGCCGAATAGCGAGCTCAAAGACTCATAATAGCGATTAGTTTTTGGTCTTTAATAATCACAGACTTAAGCTGAGATTTGACTATCTGTTGACCCATATCGCCTTTTTTCAGAACATAAATAGGCTGCTTTGCTAGTGATTGAGTCAGACCCTGTTGGGCTAAGTCTTTTAACGTGGGGATAAATTCAGCAGGGACGCCTTCTATATTAAGTCTAATTATTTTTGCTTGATGGAAATAAAACGCTCCCTCTGCACTATTGTAAGAAATACCTCCTTGAATCCTGATGTCTCCTTGAGAATTAACTCCCGCTATACTGGTTAAAAATAGCTTTGAATCTAGCACTAGCTGGTCAGACTTTTCAATAAACACAACACTTGCTTGATCTAAAGTAACCACAGCCAAAAAGGTTTCTTTTTTAATAGGTAGCATTTTATCGATCTGCTGCTGAATGTCAGACTGAGAAAACTCCAAGGTATACTCATAACTGTTCACAAGCTGGCTGACTAAAATAAAGTAGGCTAACCCCAGTACTTTAAATATATTTAACATATAGACTCGTTATTATTAGCAATTAAAATAGATTGGCAGTGTAACTAGATAACTTCATTAAAAATATAAAGATAAGCATTGGGCCAAAAAAAACCGCCTTGTGGGCGGTTGCTTAAAAAGCAGTGATTAGCTTGATGAGAGAGTGTGCTAGGTCGCCGCTAATGCAGGAAACTTAACAACACGTTAATAGTATTGATTCTCATTAGTGATGTCAATAATAATTCTCATTTAGATTTAGATTGATTCCAGCGGTTGCCTAGCCACCTGCTGATTTAAAGCTGTAATTCTTCTAGACATATTATCTAATAAGGTAATGGCGGTTTCAGGCTGAGCTCTAATTAGGTCAACAAATTGAGCTTTAGGAATTGCTAACAGCTGGCAATCTTCTCGTGCCGTTACAGTAGCATTTCGTTTTTCACCAGTAAATACAGCCATTGCACCAAAAATTTCACCATTGAGTATTTCGCCCACTGACACATTATTGACTGTAACATCTGCACTTCCTGACATAAGCTGATATACAGTGTCCGCCGTGCCACCCTCTTTTATAATCTTTTCGCCGGCATGAATTATTTGAAAGCCTTTGGGTGTTTGCACTTGAACTTGCAAATGTAAATGTATTAAAGCCTGCTGGTATATAGCCAAAATGGTGAGTAGGTAATTACTCCAACGATGCTGTCGCATAGAGTCGCTGTTTACATAGCTAATAAACTCATCCCTATGAATAAGCTTTATCTGCACTGGCTCTTCAACCTTCATGTCTTCATAGGGCAAACCAAATATTCGACCAAGCCCCACCAAGTCACCAGGTTCAAAGCAAGCTACTTCGACACCCTTACTGACCACTGTTATCAAACCCGATTGAATTTGTCCTAACTGCTCACCTTCAAACAAATTTAATACTTGCTTAACATGCTCAAAGCTTTTGACCTCGCATTTACCTGCAAAATCGCCCATTAACTTTTCGCATAAAATTTGAGCCCGCTCCAAAAGAGGCTCTAGTTCATTGGGGATTGCACCGAGATAAAACATAATTAACCACTAATAAATTGTTAAACTCTTTGTATCACAATTTTAATTTTCAGAAAGTGCCATTTAGCTCGTTTTCACAACATGGCTCGAATAGTCCAAAGGACCATACTGTCCAGTAAAACACTACATGGTAAAAAGCTATTGATTAGTAGGCTGTCTTAGTCGAGTTCCATGCTGTACAGACATCAATATTTCATTGGCTGTTATATCGCCAGGAAAGAAACATCCACTAATTTTAGAGTCAGCTAAACTAGCACCTGAAAGCTTACAGCCACGGAAATCTAAAGATCGTAAGTCTGCTCCACGGAAATAAGCGTCTGTAAAATCTAAGCCACTTATATCTAAATTGCGTAAATCAAGACCTTTAAAGTCGCATTCGGTTAAATCACAGACCTTTCCTTCAGACTTTTCTTTATTAAATTGCTCTACTTTCTCATCCCTGATTAATTGATACATGGGGTCTTGAGATATTCTAGGTGGCATAACATATTCCTTTTCACAGTTACCCTGTATTTAGCTAAGCCCAGATATTCATAAGGTCAAACAATTAGAGTAATCAGACGTGTGTATATCTAGGGTATTTGACTCAAGCTTGTTAAACTACGGTATTAATTTTTTAGCTCAGTATTGGCTACATATAAATAAAAGACATATTTGTTCCTATTATATCTTTCCGTTATAACTCCACTATAAAAATATATTCTGATAAAAGGTTGCTGTGCACGGCTTTATTCTATCTGAGCAATGGCTCGACACGACAAAAGGCCTAACCTTACGTTATTGGTTATCTACCGATAATGGCCCTATTGCTGTGGAGTTTAATGGGCAAGAAACTGTCTGTTTTTGTCCGCAAGATAGGGTCAATGAATTACCAAACTGGCCAGGAATTCGCTGTCAAAATATTGATCTAAAGCATTTTTCTGGCCAACCGGTTGCGGCTATTTATTGCCAAGAATACGCCCTACATTTACAACTAAGAAACCAAGCAAAAAGTTTAGAGCTACCGTTATGGGAAGCTGAAATTAAACCTACAAGTCGATTTTTAATGGAGCGGTTTTTAAATGGCAGTGTATTTGTCCAGCCATTAGAACACGATACGCTTAAAAACCAAGCATCGGCAAGTCAGAATCCTGATGATCAAATACCCTACATTACAAATCCAAAAATTAAAGCTAGCGATTACCAGCCAAACTTGAAGCTCACCAGCGTAGATATAGAAACCTCTATGCCCAGTAAAACTAAAAAAGAAAAACTATACAGTATTGGCTTTGTAAGTCAGTGGAAAGAGCAAGAAGTTATTCATCGAGAAACACATGTTTTCATGCTAGGTAATCCAAGTGATGAGCAACCTAAATGGTTAAGTTACTTTAAAAATGTACGCTCATTATTATTAGCTGCTAATGAATATGTAAAACGTTTAGACCCAGATGTTTTTATTGGCTGGAATGTAATAAAGTTTGATTTTGTAGTATTAGAACGAGTATATCGTGAGCATGCTGTTGTGTTTAACTGGAGTAGGGAGAGTAAAAGTATTACCCTACGAGAAGGGCATAATAATTTAATTTTTGTAGATATTCCGGGTAGAGTTATTGTCGATGGTATTGACTCACTTAGAAATGCTACCTACAGTTTTGACAGCTTTTCTTTAGAATTTGTATCTCAAGCTTTATTAGGAACTGGGAAAAAAATAGAAAAAAAGAGTATTAATAATCGTGGGCAAGCCATTACTGATTTATTTATTGATGACAAGCTCGCTCTAGCTCAATACAACGCTAAAGATTGCGAGTTAGTATTAGATATCTTTGAAAAAACAGAAATTTTACAGTATTTAATTCAACGTAGTTTCTTAACTGGCCACTTACTAGATCGTATTGGCGGTTCAGTTGCAGCTTTTGAGTTTTTATATTTACCTAAACTACATCGGGCAGGATATATCGCTCCTAGTTTAGGAGAAGGCTATGACCAAATAACAGCTCCAGGTGGGTTCGTAATGGATAGTCAGCCTGGATTATACAATGATGTATTAGTTTTAGATTTTAAAAGCCTTTATCCTAGTATAATACGTACCTTTAAAATTGATCCCATGGGGCTAATAGAAGGCAATAAGGATTTTAAACACAGCCCTGAAAAATGTATCCCAGGCTTTCATAACGCACAATTTCATAAAGACAATCACTTTTTACCCACTATGATTGAACAACTTTGGGCTGCAAGAGACATCGCAAAAAAGAACAATAATGCGGCTACCAGCCAAGCGATAAAAATTATTATGAACAGCTTTTATGGCATTCTAGGTAGTACTGGCTGCCGTTTTTTTGATGCTAGACTTGCTAGCTCTATTACCGAGCGAGGCCATCAAATAATACAAGACAGTGCCAAATGGATTAACCAACAAGGCCATGAAGTTATATATGGCGATACAGATAGTGTTTTTGTCTTTATGAAAAATAAATATTCTGGCCAACAAGCTAAAGACGTAGGATACAAATTACAAGCTGGTCTTAACCAATATTGGACAGAGCGTATAAAAAAAGACTTTGATATTAAAAGTCACTTAGAAATTGAATTTGAAAGTCACTATAAAAAATTCTTAATGCCAACTATTCGTGGAAGTGAGCTAGGCAGCAAAAAACGCTATGCTGGTTTAAGCGATAATGACCAAATGATTTTTAAAGGCTTAGAAGCTGTACGTAGCGACTGGACATTATTAGCAAAAAACGTGCAGACTGAATTGTATACTCGCATATTTCATGGAAAAGACTATATCGATTATTTAACATTAGAGTTAGCAGCATTAAAGGCAGGTAAACGTGATGACTTGCTGGTATATAAAAAACGAATTAGAAAACCACTGGCAACCTATGTTAAAAATACACCTCCACAAATACAAGCTGCAAAAAAAGCAGCTGGCTATTATAACGATAAAAATTTAAATAGCCCTTATGAGCATGGCGGCTGGATTGAATACATTATTACCCAGCAAGGACCAATGGCACTAGAATGCGTAACGCCAAATATGAAAATAAATTACGAGCATTATATTGAAAAACAGTTAGCCCCTGTAATAGACAGTATCTTATACTTTTTAGGTACCAGCTTCGATATGCTTACCAACCCACAAGGGGACATATTTTATTAAGCGCTAAGCATCGAATAGCCACTTGATGACATGTTATCATAAGCACATTACCTTCAATGTTTACCGATATCCCTTTATGCCAAATATCCTAGACCCTCTTATTAAAACAATGTTGCACGACGCCTTTGTTTCAGCCCAACTACTGCCTCAATGTCCAGAAATTAAACTGTATTTAGTCGACCCTAGTACCATGCGTAGAGAATTCGGCTTAGATGAAATTCGGAGTATTTGGGATAACACAGCTTATTGGGCATTTTGCTGGGCTAGCGGCCAAGTTCTAGCTAGATATATTTTGGATAATCCTAATATCGTGCGAGATAAAAAGGTGTTGGATTTCGGCACTGGATCGGGTGTGGTGGCGATTGCAGCTATGATGGCTGGTGCAAAACAGGTTATTGCATGCGATATCGACCAACAAGCGTTAATTAGCTGCAAAGCCAACGCCCAGTTAAATAATGTTAGCTTTGACTTGGCTGATAATTTATTCGACATACACGATACAGATATCGACCTATTGATTGCCGCCGATGTATTATACGATAGAGAAAACCTGTCTTTCCTCGATACCTTTTTTAACTTTGCCCCTAATGTACTTTTAGCAGACTCACGCATAAAAGACTTCAAGCACCCTCTGTACAAACCTTTAGATAAGATAGAGTCGTTTACTGTGCCAGATCTAGACGAACTGGACGAGTTTCGATGGGTAAACCTATATCAAGGTGAGCAATAAACTCAGATAAAAAACTGATACGAAGATAAGTAGCTAATGTGGCCATTAACTGGCACTTTCTGGCCTTAATATTAACCCTTGGTTGCTAGCTGTAAAGTGAGATGGGTCTATACTGAAATTATCAATTTTATGTTTTTCATCAGGGAGACGCAGTGCCTGGTTTGTCACTATTAGGACGCACACAAGGAAGAATTTTAGCCTTACTTACCGCTATATGGCTATTTGTGGTGGGATTCCTGCTAATTGGAAGTTACCAACACGAGCAAGATTTTGCCTACAAGCGTTTATATAACAAGAGTGAGACGGCTTTCATCCAATTTGAACGTCACTGGCCAGAGTTAAAACTAGATTCTAAGGCTGAACAAACGGCTTACTTAAATCAACTTTCTAGACATTTTAAACCCTCGGTCCAATTTAGCGTGATTGCTGAAAACGGTCGAGTTGTAGCCTCTACGTTACAAAATTTAACTCAGCTTTCTTATAGTCCTGTGATCTATCAATTTAAACGTGCTCAAGATCACGGTGAAACCTGCGTTTATGACCTGTCTTCATTACAAGCTCATTCTGTGAATGCCTGCGCTAATTACTTAGAAAATTCTCAAGTATATTTAATTGTTAGTATCCATAAAGATGACCTCATCTATTATTGGGCGGAACATAATTTATATTTAATGGGCGCTGTAATTATTGGCATCATGACATTCTTAATACTTTATTTAATATTAAGTAACCAACAAAACATTTTGTTACGCAAACAACAAGCTACAGAGATTATTGTTCAAAAACAGGACAATGACTTTAAACGTTTACTGAGTAATTTACCGGGGTTAGTGTACCGGTTACAGGTAAAAGAAAAAAAGATGGATTACGTTAGTCCAGGTTCTATGCAGCTACTTGGGTATTCCCCTGACTATTTTATAGATAACAATACTACCCCTTTTGATTTAATTGAAGAGGATGATAAGCAAGATTTTAATAGACAATCTCATACTGCGCATTTTTCTTTAAAGTCTTTTGAATTAATCTATCGACTAAAAACTATTCATGGTGAAATTAAATGGGTATTAGACCGTGGTCGCTGCTATATAGATCAGCATGGCGTGCAATTTGTCGAGGGGGTGATTTTAGACATTACTGAACGTGAACTGGTAAGGCAACAAATAGAATACTTGGCTATTCAAGATCCTTTGACCGAACTCTATAACCGCTATAAATTTAATGACGAACTTGTAAATGCGGTAGATGATGCGAATAGACGACATGAACATTTTGCTATGTTATTTATTGATCTTGATAGATTTAAAACTATTAATGATTCACTGGGTCATCAATTAGGCGACCGACTATTACGTAAAGTAGCTGCACGTTTACAAACAATTATACCTAAACAACACTTTCTAGCTCGTATGGGGGGTGATGAGTTTGTTATTCTAATGCGATCGGTCGGTCACGTTAGCGAAGTTGAAATACTTGCTAGAAAAATTAATCGCTCGCTGCGTCAGCCATTTAGTATCGACGACTATCAGTTACGGACTAGCTGTTCTATAGGTATTAGTCTGTGTCCTGATGACAGCACTCACAGTCATATTTTATGGCGTTACTCTGATACCGCTATGTATCAAGTCAAAAATAGAGGTGGTGATGGATTTCAGTTCTTTACTCCTGAAATGGGTGAATTAGTACAGCATAGAATTAAAATCGAACATGCTTTTGTACCAGCTCTTGAGAGCAAGCAATTTGAGCTGCACTACCAACCTCAAGTAGATATTAAAACTAATAAAGTTATTGGGGCTGAAGCACTAATAAGGTGGCATCATCCAACATTAGGCTTTATTAGTCCGGTAGAATTTATACCAATAGCCGAAGAAACTGGCTTTATAAATGAACTTGGTGACTGGATTATTAATGAGGCCCTAATACAGCTATCTAAATGGAGTAAAGTAGATAAAAACTTCACTATGGCAATTAATGTTTCAGCTATGCAAATAAAAGATGACTTCCCTAAAAAACTGAATAACCTTTTAATGCTACATGGTATTAATGCAAACAACGTTGAGTTAGAGATTACTGAAAGCTTATTAATGGAAAATATTGATTTTATTCAACCCTTATTAACTACTATAAAAGAATTAGGCGTTAAATTTGCTATCGACGATTTTGGAACTGGGTACTCAAGTTTAAGTTACTTAAGGTACCTACCTATCGACAAGCTTAAAATTGATCGAGCATTTATTATGAACCTAGAAACTAATCAAGCTGATGTGGCAATGGTAAAATCTATTATTGCTATGGCAAAAAATCTTAATTTAAAAGTACTTGCAGAAGGCATAGAAACTGCCGCTCAGTTAGATATTCTTAAATCTCAAGAATGCGATTCTTATCAAGGTTACTATTTTGCTACTCCCATCGATAAAGATAAATTTTATTCCCTATACTTTATTCCCTGTACATAGCTAACCTGGCTAGATTACAATATAAATAATCTTATATGTAAGTATATTATGCCTGAACTAGAAAGTATTCTTGAGTTTACTCGCAATATTGCCGAACAAGCAGGTGATCTAATTGTTGGTATGCGTGCCCATAGCCGGTTAAATATTCAATTTAAACAAGATATTGAATTAGTCACTGATGCTGACTTGGCGGCTGAAAAGCTAATTACTGACGCTATTAAACGCAAATATCCCGAACATCAAATCTTAGCTGAAGAGTCTAACCCAGACTTATCGAGTGTCACTTACGACGACACACCACTTTGGATTATTGATCCAATTGACGGCACGGTTAATTATGCGCATCACCATCCTCAAGTAGCAGTAAGCATTGCTTACTCCGTTAGAGGAAAAGTACAAGTAGCTGCTGTCTACAATCCTTTTCAGTCAGAGATGTTCTGTGCTATTCGTAATCAGGGTGCATGGTTAAATGATCAACCGCTTACTTGTAGTAATACAAAAAGCTTAAACCGTGCCATTATTGCCACTGGCTTTCCCTATGATAAAACCAATGTCTTACCCCAGCTGATGAATCGCCTACACAAAATTTTAGAAAATGTAGCTGACGTACGCCGCTTAGGTAGCGCTGCATTAGATATTTGCTGGGTAGCTCAAGGTAGATTAGATGGCTATTATGAATCAGTAAGTCCTTGGGACTTTGCAGCAGCCCAACTAATAGCTAAAGAAGCTGGGGCTAAGGTAGGTCATTTTATCGAGCCACCAAATAATATCCCAGTAGAACTTTATGGTGATAATTTATTAATAAGCAACCCTTTTCTATACGATGAACTAGCCCAGATACTGCAACATGCTCAGTTAGATCATTCTCAGTTAAAAACAAAGTTACTGGCTGTTCGACTCTTTTTTCATAATTTCGTAAGCCGATAACTTATTCAATTCAGTTGGCTCAAATTGAGTTTCCTTTAAAATCCTAAGCTGATCTTCTATTTGCTCTTGAGTTAACTGATCATTACTTTCAATAGACTGCTTTGTCTCTACGTAATTATCAACTCTTGACTGCCACTGATTACGCTGTTCATTTAAAACCTGTAATCTTAACGCGGCTTCTTGACCAAATTCTCGCTCATTAACTGCGAATACATCTTGATCTGTTCCTCCTGATTTTTTAATATCTTCAGTTATTAAAAAAACCTGGCTTACTCTTTGAGTCTCATCTCTCATAGTTTGTACATCTTGAGGTAAATTATTTTCTAGACCAATTAATTGCTGTCTTTTTTCAGATTCAGTTAACTGCTGATTATTTTTAACCTCTAAACTAGAAATCATAAAGTCATCATACATTTCATCAAAACCAAAAAAAGCATCCACAGCATCTATTGGTAAGTATTCTCGCCTCACATCTCGCATTTGCTGCAACTGATACCGAATTCTTTGTATATCATTTGTTTCATAACCCTCTGCCGCCGAGAGTGAGGCTTCTAATTCGGCTAATGCATATTTATATGCGACATAATCGTCAAATAACTTTAGCGCCTGCTCTTTAGCAGGTGAAGTTAAATTTAATGCTATATCATCTTTTATCATTTGAAGAACTTGATCTAATTCAAACTCACCCATCAATGATAAAAAGTACTCAAATCTATTTTTAATACTCTTACTAAATAATAAATTACCGTCTTGATCTACAGGATACAGTCCATCAATTTCAGTACCTTTAAGCGATGTGCCTATTAATTTTTCTGGTAACTGATTATTAATCTTTGAATCTAAAGATGATGCGACCTGTGAATCTCTATTTTTATCCCATAAATTATTAAGCTTATGTGTATTTATAGGATTTATGATATGAGTTTCTGCTGTTGGTAATATAAAAGCGATCAATAAAGTAATGGTAGTGATAATTGAAAGGCTTATGAATACTGATTTTTTCATACTATTTTCTCATACTGTTTTATAATTTTTATTATTTTCTAAAGATTACTTTGAAAGAAACCAGTAAAGCATAAAAAAGCCCCAAATACTTTTTGTATTTGGGGCCTAATTAAGAGATTGATAGTTGTTTGTTATAGCCCAGCTTTTTTCAAGCGATTTGCATGGTTACGGTAAGTTGTAATAGGATCTGTGCTAAATATGTGGTGTAAACCAAACAATAAATTAACTGCATCCAAATGGTTCATCGCATAGTTATCTCTGATTACTTGTCCCAAATGGCTATCACATGTTCCTATTAAACCATCGTTATTTTCAAAACCAAAAGGTATTGAAGATATTGCTAAAACAGGATCAGAAATATCAAGTACGTTAGTTAACACTCTACCGCCACTCCAAGAATAATAACGGATACCATTTACAACATAGGCACCTTCACCGCATGCAGTGGTAGGCACGCCCTGTGGGTGCAATTGATTAAATGCTATTGCACCTTCTGTTGATAAAGAAACAAGAGCTCCAGCTGCGTCTGGGGTGTAGCCACCTCCTGATATGAAATCTAATACACTTGAAAGGCCATTAACAATATTAAAAGCAACACCCTCTAGAGCAGATCCTTCAGGTATCTTTCTTAATAAGTCCGCAGTCCTAGATCCTTTATTCGCACCAGAAATAGACGTTACAGACGCTACTAGATCTGGGCGTAAAGATGCAACATAACGAATAGTTGGGCCGCCGTGACTATGACCAATAAGATTAACTTTAGATTTACCGCTTACCGCCACAATATTTTCGATTTGGGTAATAAGCTGCTCACCGCGTACTTCTGTAGAATTTGTATTACTTACTTGTGTAACGTATACCTTGGCGCCATCACTGCGTAAGTTGGCTGGTATTTTATAAAAGTAATCAATACCTAATATTTCATCAAAGCCTAAAAACCCATGGGCTAATACGATAGGGTATTTAGTTTCTGTATAGGTGGACTTGAACCAAGAGCTCCAGAACCCTGCGTGACTCTGCATAGCAAATGTAATGGTTAAAAGTAGCGTTATTTTTTTTATTATATTCATTTATATTTCCTTACTCTCAAAAATAGTTTTTAAAGAGTTGTGAGAAAGTAGTATGTCCCTTTATCTTGGACACCACTCCCAAATGCATCATTGTTATCGGGGCAATGAGAAATTAGGGGTAGAACTAATTAGAGTTGTTACTCTATTTATTCATTGTATGACATAAATACAATAAGTCATTGGTCAAAAAGGGACTGTTTTGTGTCAGCTAAGGCCAATACCATTAGAAGTAAGCGAACAAACGTTTATCTAAAGACTTAATTACACCTTACTTATTGTGCATAACTATGGGGATAACCAGGGGTATAAACATAGGTATAACTTATAAGTAGTTTGTAACTCAAGCCTTGCAGCTCCTTCGCATTATGTATTTATTGTTATATTTCATGTAGTTATAGGGCTTTACTGTCATTATTTTGTAAACATATGCGGATGGCGTACTTTACCCCCATTAACTGTGCATAACTTTGTGGAAGAACAGTAAACAGTTCCCTATAGAGTCCGCGACACAGGGCTTTCAGCGATTCGTTCAGTTTTTATCCTAGTTAGCTTTTTACCTATATTTAAAGCTATATATGTGCAAAAAACAGGCTATTTTAGGCAAGTATTTCATCGAATCTATTATTTTTTCATATCACCTTTTGATGAAATTTAAAGCTCTTCATTACCACTATTAACTGGCTGAAAAGCCATGTTTAACTATGCTCTATATATTATGTATTGAATTAGCATGTGTTTTTGGTAATGGTTTTGCGATTTTTACTTATCACCCTTATTTTACTTAGCTGCAGCCTCGTCTTTGGCAGCAATTTGGCGGCTGACAATCAGGATCTGACCGTTAAGTCGTTAGGAGCTAATATAAAGTACTTAGTGGAAGAGGATTCAAGCATTAACCTTGAGTACTTAGTCGCTAACCTCAACACAATTGACTGGAAAGTCAGCCAAGATGAGACCCCAAATTTTGGTTTTAACCTAAAGCCTCATTGGTTTTGGGTAACAGTATCAAATGAGTCACTAAAAAGCGTTTCGTGGTTACTCCAGGTATATTATCCATTAATCGATTTTATCGACGTTTATCACCTAAAAAGCGACGGGTCTATGCATCAATGGCATACCGGTGATCGTCTTCCATATAATAGCCGACCTATCGACCATCCTGACTTCCTATTTCCTTTAGAACTAGGGTTTTTAGAACAAACCCAACTGCTTATCCGAATTAAAAATGCAGGTGCAATGCAAGCACCAATGAAGCTTTGGAACGAGCGCGAATTTTTTAAGTTAGTACAAAAAGAAACCATTCCTCAAGGAATATTTTTTGGTTTATTTATGGTATTAATTTTATACAATTTATTTTTATACTTGAGTACTAGAGATTTAAGCTTTTTATATTACGTAGTTTTCGCCAGTGGATTCCTGTTATATTTCATGACTGTTCACGGCTATGGCTTTCAATATTTATGGTCAGACTCAATAATCTTTCAGCAATATGGTATTTATCTTTTTATATCAATGACATTATTTGGCATGTCCGAATTTACTATCAACTTTTTAAATATTACAAAAAAAGATGGCATAACATATTTGATGTTAAGAGCGATAACGATTGCTACAGCATTATGCCTTTTGTCTCTACTATTTATACCTTATAAAATAACGATTCAAATAATCGTGTTAATTACTTTTTATGCATCTGTCATATCTACTATTGTGGGAATAAAAGGTATTAAAGATAAGGGCACATCTGCTTCACTTTATGCGAGTGGCTGGATTGTATTAGCTATAGGATTTATAATTTTAGTACTCGATAAGTTTGCCATTATACCAAGTAGTGAATACACCGCTCTATCAGCACCTATTTCTGTAGTTATTTTTTCATTACTACTCTCTTTTGCATTAGGCTACCGTATTCAAGAAGAGCGGAAGAATAGAATGATCGCTGAGAAAAATTTTGTCCTTAGTCAAACCGAAAGTTTAGAAGCAAAACTTAAAGCTAATAAACTAGAATATCAAGGCGAGCAACTGCGTATTAGATCGGAAGCTGAGATTCAAGCTAAAAACTCATTTCTTGCGATGATGAGTCATGAAATAAGAACCCCACTTAATGGTATAATGGGATTGAGTCATCTATTAAAAAATACTGATCTCAATGAGAAACAAAAACAATATATTGATACTATATTTATTTCAGGTGAGTCATTACTTATTATAATTAATGATATTTTAGATTATTCAAAAATTCTTGCTGGAAAGTTAGATATTGAATGCATCCCTGTAGACATATTTGAATTAGTTAATAGTTGTACGTCTATTCTTAGTAATATACTAAAAGAAAATAATATAAATCTTTATGTTAGCATTTCACCTGCCGTACCTTTTGTAATAAAAGCCGATCCAATTCGACTACGACAGGTAGTTTTAAATTACCTAAGTAATGCCATTAAATTTTCAAACAATAAAGATATCCACCTGAATATATCATTTAATCCTACTGTAAGTGAGTTAGAAATTAATGTAATTGACAAAGGTATTGGTATTTCTAAAGATACTCAAAATATTTTATTTAATGCATTTTCACAAGCCGACTCATCTACTACTCGTGAATATGGCGGCTCTGGCCTTGGACTCGCTATATGCAAACAAATAGCTTTGTTAACCGGTGGT
>JAWUVO010000031.1:0-29386 GCA_034112325.1 Bermanella sp.
CCGCCGCTCGACGCCTGTAGCAAGCTACATCGTTTCCGCTCGACTTGCATGTGTTAAGCCTGCCGCCAGCGTTCAATCTGAGCCATGATCAAACTCTTCAGTTTAATTTTTTAAGGTCCGTGGACCTGCTCAAGTATTAAAAACTACTGTTAAATAAATTTGACAGTGTTGATACTTACTTGAAAAGTCTTTTGTTGTTTCTAACTACAAGTAGCTAGAAACTGCACATCTCGACTCTCGGTAAGTACCCACACGAATTGTCTGAATTCGTTTTTAAAGATCGTGATCGTCGCTCGGACTGACCATTTCTTCTCGCATTATCGCTTAGTTTTAACAACTTAGCTGCGAAGCTTCTCTCGAAGCGAGGCGCGTATTCTACAGAACCGCATCTCTATGTCAACCTTGTTTTCGTTTAATTTCCGAAGAAACCGTTTTAAAAACAAGCGTTTAACGAATCTACAAAAGCCAGTTTAAAACTGATTTTCTAACCCTTTTTCAAAGGCCGCTTCGTTAAGCGAGGCGCGCATTCTACATTGATATATAAGTGCGTCAACCTGTTATTCTGTTTTACTTGAAACTCTTTTCTACAACCTGATCTTTCGATCAATGTTGCGTCGTTTTCCTTTCAAAACAACAATGTAAAAGCCTTAACTAAATGGCCCTGCCGTGTTGGGATGGCGCATTCTACGCAGATTTGGTTTTTCGTCAATGGTTTTTAAATATTAATTTAAAACAGAAGAATCTATAGATTAGAAGAGGTGTTGAATCTTGCAAGTAACAAAGGCGTTATTCTTATGACAATGATTACCGCCGCTATAATGGTGCTAATCAATGCAAGCTCAAAACCTGCTTTAACCTGCCACCATAAGTGCATTAGTGCCAAGGTAACAATCACATAAACTAGCAAGTGAAGTCGCTTCCAATTTTGCCTTAGTCGGCGCTGCCAGTTTTTAGTAGAGGTGATAGCTAAAGGTATGAGTAATAGAAAAGCGGCAAAGCCTATAAGTATGTATGGGCGCTTTTGTATATCGGCACCCAGCTCAGCAAATTCTAAACCTAGTATTAATAGCAAGTATGCAAGTAAATGCAGGCTGCTGTAAGTAAAGACGGCTAATCCCAAGCGCCGCCTAACCGGAACAAGGTTAACCATCAATATGGATCTTAACGGCGTAACTGCAATAACCACCAAAAGAAAGCCAAGAGCCCACTGCCCCATTTGATGAACAATGGCTTTTCCTGGCTCAGCTCCGTAATAAAGGATATCCCCCGCAAATTGGACTTGATAAAAGCCCCATGCAAACAACATGACCGGCAGAGCTATTACTAACCAGGTCGCGTAAGAGACCACTTTTTTATTTTCTATTAACATTTATATCTGGTAGTCCAAGTAATATGTGGCCGGCTTATTAAAAGTAGCGATTAAGGTCCATACCTTTATACAGATGCGCCACCTGTTCTTGATAACCATTAAACATTTGAGTTGGTGCCTTTTTAATATTGAAAAACGAGGTTGGTAACCGCCTTTCTTTTGCTTGACTCCAACGTGGATGGTCTACGTTAGGGTTTACGTTGGCGTAAAAGCCGTATTCGTTAGCGGCTAATAAGTTCCAAGTTGTATCTGGCTCTTCTTCTAAAAATCTAATTTTGACGATGGACTTAATACTTTTAAAGCCATATTTCCATGGCACTACAAGTCGTAGTGGAGCGCCGTTTTGGTTAGGCAAGCTTTTACCGTAGAGGCCTGTGGCCATAAAGCTTAGCTCGTTCATGGCTTCATCCATTCGCAGACCTTCAACATATGGCCAGTCGATGGTGGAAAACGCTGAACGCTGACCCGATAAATGTTCTGGGTCATGAATAGATACAAACTGTACATACTTGGCTTTTGAGGTGGGTTTAAATTGCCTAAGCATATCCGCCAGCGAAAAACCCACCCAAGGAATAACCATAGACCAGGCTTCTACGCAGCGTAACCGATAAATACGTTCCTCTAACTGCTGCTTCTTAACAATGTCTTCTAACGAGAAGTTGCCAGTAATTTCTGCGTGCCCTTCTATTTCCACCATCCAATCATCAGTTTTTAATTGAGAAGCATTGTTTACTGGGTCATCTTTGCCTGTGCCTAACTCATAAAAGTTATTATATGAGGTCACTACATTTTCGGGTGTGAGCACATCAGTTTTGCCATAAGCCGTTTTATTAAATTTTAACGTGTCTGCAAATGAAGACGCTGACAGCCCCATTGATAATCCAGCCAAACCCAAGGTACTGGCCTGCATGAAGTGCCTACGATTCTTATATATTGATTCAGGTGTTACATGAGCTTCTGTTAAATCTGACTTTATTCTGGAACTCATAACATCAACCTGCCTTGTGATTAGGGGTAATACTAAAATATTAGTAAATACTTAGAGGCCAAATACAAAAAAAGTTCGCAACAACTTAATATGGCGAACTTTTTATTTTATTACGCGGCTTTAACGCTCAAGTGTTTTTCTATTTTAAGCTTTTTTACGGGCTTTAATGTACTTCCAAACCATAGTGGCTGGACCAGAAAGCGCATAACCTAAAAATACACACAGTAGAACCTTGGCTGGGTCGATAGAAACCACTACAAACACCATGACAACAGCAAGCATAGCAACAAACGGCACCTTACCTTTAAGGTCTAAACCTTTAAAGCTGTGATACTGGAAGTTACTTACCATTAAGATACCCGCCAGTGGTACTAAAAACAGCATAATCCAAGCGACATCAGCCCCAGAAGCGCCCATTTCACTAAAAGCCCAAACAGTACCTGCAACAATTGCTGCGGCCGCTGGACTAGCTAAACCAGTAAAGAAGTTTTTATCGGCTGTGTCTATTTGAGTATTAAAACGCGCTAAACGTAACGCCGCACCTGCCACATATATAAAGGCAGCTACCCAACCAATTTTACCTAGGTCTTGAAGTGCCCAAGTAAACGCTACTAATGCTGGGGCCACGCCAAATGAAACCATGTCGGCTAATGAGTCGTATTCGGCACCAAAGTCACTTTGTGTATTGGTCATACGCGCAACGCGACCGTCAAGACCGTCTAAGATCATAGCTATAAAGATGGCAATAGAAGCTTCTGAAAAGTTACCATCCATCGAAGCTACTATGGCATAAAAGCCAGAAAATAAAGCACCGGTGGTAAACAGGTTTGGCAGAAGGTAAATACCTTTGCGGCGTAAGCGTTCTTTTTTGGTGGCTGTTTCGTGTTCTTCGGTCAATTCAACTACCTTTTGATCTTCAGTTTTACTCATTACAAATAGGGCCTTATTTGTTTATTTTTCGGCATTTTATGATAAATCTAACAAAATTGCTCGCTAACTTCAGTCATATAAAAAGTCATTCTCATTATACACACAATTTTTATAGGCTAAACCCTATAAAATCAGCGCTTTAACGAGTCTTCACTGGCTTGCCAAAATGCTTGGATTAAAGGGTGTGTTAGATGTTGATTGAGTACACACAGACCTACCGAAAACGGCTCTAGCTCTGGATGTACATTTAATACTCTAACCTTTTCAGTCATTGGGCTATTACTTAATACCAGTTCTGGTACCACACCTACGCCAAACCCTAGTGCCACCATGGCAACAATAGCTTCATGGCCAGAAACCTGTCCGTAAACAGTTGGTTTAATACCTTGTGATTTAAACCACCGATCAACTCTTATGCGTGACAAACCGGTTTCAGGTAACACCATAGGCACATTTGACCAATCTATTTCTGGCTGGTTAATTTCGTCTAATACAGGGCCCATTTGATTTGGACCTATAAAAGACAATGGAACTTGTGTAATTGGCTTAAACGCCAAACGTGGCGATAACTGATCGGGCCGCACTGCTATTGCGATATCTACCTCGCCTTTTAAAGCCATGTTAACCGCTTGTGCTGCATCACCTGTTCGCAATCGGATGTCCACATTAGGGTGACGCTCGCGAAACACAGCCAACAAATCGGATAAAAAACTATAACTGGCGGTTACTGAGCAATACAGGCTTAACTCTCCCTGCAACTCACTAGCTTGAGTATGTAATTGTCGCTTGAGCTGCTGGTACTGCTCGATAGTGCGTAAGGCAAATTCTTTGAACTCAGCGCCTGACTGGGTTAAGCGTACTTCTTTACGATCCCTCTCGAGCAAGCGCTGGCCTAATTCATCCTCTAAACGCTGCACTACCCGGCTGATAGTAGAAGCCGATGTATGACATTTTTGCGCAGTTTGGCCGTAATGCAAGGTATCGCTAAGCACAATAAATTGAGATAAGTCTTTGAAATCCATTGGGTTCATATACTCGTCATATGAATAATGTTAACTAGGGTACAGTCTGTTGCAGTATATGCAACGCTGTATTTCAAATATCGCGTTTTACGCAACAAGATTTTTTGCCTACAATTCAGCCCAATTTCGATTACTTACCATGACAGCAAGATACTTAAGCAGCTGCTAGCCGCAAAAAGTCAGTCTCGCTTTCACCATCAGTCATATATAAAGGAGCCTATAATGGGACAGAATTACTTTAATACCCTTAACCTACGCCAACAACTAGACCAACTTGGTCGCTGTCGTTTTATGGACCGTAGCGAATTTGCTAACGGCTGTGACGTTCTTAAAGGCAAAAAAGTGGTTATCGTTGGTTGTGGTGCTCAAGGCCTTAACCAAGGTTTGAACATGCGCGATTCTGGCTTAGACGTTTCTTACGCTCTACGTGATTCTGCTATTACTGAAAAACGTCAATCTTGGAAAAATGCGGCTGACAACGGCTTTACTGTTGGTACTTACAAAGAGCTTATTCCTACTGCAGATCTAGTTTGTAACCTGACTCCTGACAAGCAGCACACAGATGCAGTTTCTACTGTTATGCCTCTTATGAAGCAAGGCGCTACTTTAGGTTACTCTCACGGTTTTAATATTGTTGAAGAAGGCATGCAGATTCGTGAAGATTTAACCGTAATCATGGTTGCTCCTAAGTGCCCTGGTTCTGAAGTACGTGAAGAATACAAACGCGGCTTTGGTGTTCCAACACTTATGGCTGTTCACCCAGAAAACGATCCTAAAGGCGAAGGCCACGGTATCGCTAAAGCTTGGGCTTCTGCTACTGGCGGCGATCGCGCTGGTGTTCTTGAGTCTTCTTTTGTTGCTGAAGTTAAATCTGACCTTATGGGCGAGCAAACTATCCTTTGTGGTATGTTGCAAACTGGCGCCATCCTTGGTTACGAAAAAATGGTTGCTGACGGCATCGACGGTCCATATGCGGCTAAATTGATTCAATTCGGTTGGGAAACTGTAACTGAAGCCCTTAAGATTGGCGGCATCACTAACATGATGGATCGTCTATCTAACCCAGCTAAAATCAAAGCGTTTGATATGGCTGACGATCTTAAAGTACTTATGCGTCCTTTATTCCAAAAGCACCAAGACGACATTATGACTGGTCACTTTTCAAAGACTATGATGGCTGACTGGGCTAACGATGATGTTAATCTTTTGAAATGGCGCGAAGAGACAGCAGAGACAGGCTTCGAAAAAGCTGCTCCTTGCGACATCGAAATTGACGAGCAAGAATTTTTCGACAAAGGCATCATGCTTGTTGCCATGGTTAAAGCCGGCGTTGAACTTGCGTTCGAGACAATGGTTGAGTCTGGTATCGTTGAAGAGTCTGCTTACTACGAATCTTTACACGAGACTCCACTGATTGCTAACACCATCGCTCGTAAGAAACTTTACGAAATGAATGTTGTTATCTCTGATACTGCTGAATACGGTTGCTACCTTTTCTCTCACGCGGCTGTTCCAATGCTTCGTGAAGAATTCATGCCTACTATCACTACTGAAATGATTGGCAGAGGCTTAAGCCTTGAGTCTAACTCAGTAGACAACGCTCGCTTAGTAGACGTTAACGAAGAAATTCGTGAGCATCCAGTAGAATGGGTTGGACAAGAGCTTCGTGGTTACATGACTGATATGAAGCGTATTGTTGAAGCTTCTAAGTAATTCCTAATTATTTAAAAGCAAACGATGAAAGAACCGTTACAGCAATGTAGCGGTTTTTTTATGTCTGTAATTAAAAACGATGCCCATAGACTAGCACCCAACTTTCAATCCGCTCAAAACGCGTTATCAGAATCTCAGTAAACGCAGAGCCGCCTAATTCACTGCTATCCTCCCATAGAAAACCCGCACCCAGTAATTTAGAACATCCTGTATCATTAAATGGATTCAATGATTGCCATACATGAGCGGTCCAACAGTGATGCCCAGCTTTTACATAAGGCCCTCTCGATAAGCCTGGTAAAAACAACTGAATATCTAAACCCAAACTTAATCCAGTAAAATTAAAATCATGAAATGTATTATTATCCTCTTCATCCTCATCTTCATGCCACAAACGAATTGAACTCATTAGCGTCAGTGTATGTTTTAGCTCATAGCCAATCGACAAACCTAAATATTTTCCAGAGCTATTACCAGCTTCATTTGTATTTGCATTTAAATTATGAACAGCCACACCAAAACTGACTTCGGCCATATTTACAGATTCATAGGCTGACGAAATTGATGTATAAAAGCACATGAAAATAATGGAGAGGTATTTCAGCATATGTTCACTTACAAGAGGAGAGGGATTTAGAATTATTATCCGCTAACTCTAACATAAAGTGGCAGAAAACTTTGTCATTAAAACAAATCAAAGTTATCTGGATATTTCTCCTCTACATTGTGATTAGGTTTAACAACTTCACTAACATTGGGCTGCATTGTTTTCATGCCTTGAGTAGCCTGGGAACAGCGAGACTCTTGGATCAAAGACTGGCTTGGTGCTATATCATGTACCGTAAAGCGTCCAACTAAAACGCTCAACTGCTGCGTTAAACTGTTTAACTCCACAGTCACTCTTACAACATTTTCTACCACGGCAGTTGACTGGGTAACAGAATCATTAATTGTCGTGATATGTTGATTCGCTCGATCGGTCATTTTATTTTGTGTTTTTGAGCTTTCGGCAATAGTGCCACTGCTTTTACCAATATCTTCAGCTGCACTCTGAATATCACGTAATGAACTAGTCACTTCGTTACTGGACTCAAGTGTTCTCTTTGCCGTCGCCTGATTTTTTTCCATTGATAAAACTACTTCACGAATACATCGGCTGAAGTTATCTATTTTTACACTAATCTCTTCTGTACTTTTAACGGTATTATTTGCTAAGTTTCTCACTTCATCCGCAACGACAGCAAAACCTCGGCCTTGCTCTCCAGCTCTTGCTGCTTCGATAGCGGCATTTAAAGCAAGTAAATTTGTTTGATCTGCAATAGTTTTTATTCCCGACAGTACATCTTCGATTTCTTTACCAGTCTCATCTAATTTAGAAATACTGTCGCTTGAAAGTGTGATCCCTTGAACTAATTCTTGAATATCATGCAGTGCTTGCTCTAACGATTTAACACTGTTTAGGGACTTAGTATGAATTTCATTAGACTCTTTCACATTATGCTGAGTTTGTAACACAACTTCTTCAGTAGATTGGGCTACTTGCTGTATCTCATCGGTCAGTTGATGAATATCCTGCTGTTGAGTAGTTATTGCATTACGACTAGTTTGTGCTGTTTCGTTAAGTGTGTGAGAAAGACTTACTACATCGTCACTGGTGCCTTTTACTAACATAACTACTTCTTGAATGTTACGAATCATATAGTTAAAAACAACAGACAGCTCACTTAGCTCATCTTTTGTTGACTGCCGCATGGTAACCGTCAAATCACCTTCTGTTGCCTTAAGTGCATCTACTTTAAATTCTTTTACCGTTTTAGTAATTGAAAAATACATACCCGCTAACAAGTAAAAAATGATTAATAATAAAAGTAGTGTACTGATTGATATATAAATAAAGTTTAGAGTTAATTTATCGTACCTGCGCTCTAATAATGTCTCGGTGAAAGGAATTGCTTTAAAAATTAATTCGTAGACATTATCAATATAGACACTACTACCTTCAAAAAAAGTGGCCCAGGTCATCTCCAACATCTCAGCTTCTATGGTGTTTATCGATAAATAATCCTGCATATTTTTAATAGAGGCAACGGCTTTGGTAATTGTTTCGTCTATTGGGTTAAGTAAATCGGGATTAACTTCGGCACTGTAAGCTAGACTAGTCACAATCACATCAAAATCGCGGTCTAAGCCGACGTAAGATTGGTCGAGCATTTCGTATAGTTCACTATTTATATAACCGCTGTTTAACGCCAAAGTACCCATTGCACGCCCAAGCCCCATACTCTCTGTAGCTTTAGACAATTGCTGAGTTAATATATTAATTAATAAAAAACTTTCAATCTCAGGATCAAGCACTAATCGACTTGTATTCGCAGTATCTTTAATAAGGCCTCTACCAGCAACAACCAAGGCATTGTAATGTTGATACTTGGCTGTTATTCCTCTACTTGGACTGGGATTATTTTTAATAGATACCCATAAGTCGGTTAATATTTTATAACGCTTTGTCAATGATTCACTATTGAACACTAAAATATACGCTTCTAAATTTGAAATTTTTTCTTCTAGATCATGTTTGATCTTTTCTCCTTTTTCCAACAGATCTTTATCTTGATCACTTTCATCTAATAAATAGAGGTCTCGGTAACGTTCTGCTGATTGCATAACCTTATAGATTTCATTGATGCTTTGCAGACCTTGAACCTCACTATCAATTTGATCAGTCTGAACTTTAAGTTCAAAAATCAAACCCACACCCAGTAACAGTAAAGGCATAATAAAAAGTCCGCTAATCAAACTGAACTTCCACGTAAATCTTAGCCTCGACATAAGACTCATGGCAGGCTTCATAAATAGCAAAAATGTTGCATACGGCAATTTCATAATTATCAGTTTAGACAATCTTATTTGATATGCCACCAGTACAAATAGACAATGACATGTGATAAAAGGCCAGATCAACCCTAGTACCTACCAATAAGCAGATCTTAATGGTTAAACTGAACGATAGATTCAATTGACACCTAGCCATCTCAGCCTCTACAGTATTTGCTCAAATAATAATGAGCAGACATCCATGAGCAAAGCTTCTATTTTACAACAGCCCCTTACTCTGCCTTGCGGACATATAATTCCCAACCGCATTATTAAAGCCGCTATGACCGAGGGTGTAGCTGACCGTCATGACAACGCCACAGAAAAACATCAAACCCTTTATCGCACTTGGTCAAAGGGTGAAACCGGTGTATTGATTACGGGGAATATTTTAATTGACCGTCGTTATTTAGAACGCGCAGGTAATGTCGTTGTAGAAGACGAGTCGGGGCTGCCGCAATTAAAAGCATGGGTAGCCGCAACAAAAGAAGGCAGCAGTCAACTATGGGCACAAATCAACCACCCTGGCCGCCAATGTCCACGGATGGTAAACACCAAGCCACTTTCTGCCAGCGATGTGCAATTGAACATGATTGGTAACTTTGCCAAACCTAAAGCAGCCAGCATTGACGATATTCAGGATGTCATAAAGCGTTTTGCAAACACGTCTAAAATAATACAAAAGGCAGGGTTTGAAGGGGTACAAATACATGCGGCACATGGTTATTTTTTAAGCCAATTTTTAAGCCCTAATACCAATAAAAGAAATGACCAATATGGCGGTAGTTTGGAAAATAGAGCACGCCTATTATTGGAAGTGATTGCGGCGGTTCGTGTAGAGGTAGGGGATAAATTCCCAATTGCCATGAAACTGAACAGCTCCGATTTTCAAAAAGGAGGTTTTACCTTAGAAGAATGTGTACAGGTAGTAGAGTGGCTTAACGATGCAGGCCTAGATCTATTAGAAATTTCTGGTGGTACTTACGAGCAATTAGAATTTTTAAAAGAACAACCAGTTAGAGAAAGTACTAAAAAACGTGAAGCGTTTTTTCTAGAATACGCGAAATCTATTAAAGCTATCGCCAAAATGCCATTGGTAGTAACTGGTGGATTTAGAACTAAGTCTGGAATGGAAGAAGCGTTAAACGAAGGTATTATTGACGCAATTGGCATTGCACGCCCTTTATGCTTAAACCCCGACTTCCCAAAAACATTTTTTAATAATGAGCTTTCAGAGCTGCCTAATGATGAAAGTAAACTGGTTATTGGTAATGGTTACTGGGGGCCAACAAGCTCTTCTAAATCTATTCAAGCGCTTAATAATCAAGCCCATGCAGGCTGGTATTACCACCAAATAGAACGCCTAGCCAAAGGGCTGGCTCCTGAAGATAGTTACTCACCTCGCAAAGCGTTATTTACACACTTAAGTAAAGATATGGGCAGAGCTATTTTACGCAAGTTTTAATTTTTAAATGGAAGTTTTAAACGTTATAAAAGTCAGCCAACGGATGTAGCCATGACACAAGGCATTAAACAATTAGACCAGTATGATTATGTAATTATTGGTGCCGGTTCGGCTGGCTGCGTTCTAGCTAATCGCTTAAGCGCATGTGGTAAATACTCAGTACTTTTATTAGAGGCTGGTGGTAAAGACAATTATCCTTGGATCGACATTCCTGTGGGCTATTTATTTACCATTAATAATCCTCGTACGGACTGGTGTATGGAAATAGAACCCGACCCTGGTTTAAACGGCCGCACAATTGGCTACGCCCGTGGAAAAGTTTTAGGTGGCTGTTCTTCAATTAATGCGATGATTTATATGCGCGGACAAAAAACTGACTTTGATCATTGGAAAAGTTTAGGCAACCGAGGCTGGAGCTGGGATGAGGTATTACCTGTATTCAAAAAATCGGAGGATTACCAACATGGTGCCGATGAATTTCATGGAGCGGGTGGCGAAGTTCGCGTAGAAGAGCGCCGTGTTAACTGGGAGATTTTAGAAGCGTGGCGCAATGCCGCGGCACAGAGCGGCATCCCAAAAATAGATGAGTTTAATCGCGGCGATAACTTTGGAAATGCTTATTTCCAAATGACCCAAAAACGAGGACAACGCTGGAGTGTTAGTAAAGGATTTTTACGTCCAATTATTAAACGAAAAAATCTAACTGTTAAAACTCATGTACACGTAGAAAAAATAGTATTTGACGACTCTAATAATACGCTTACGGCCACCGGAGTTCAGGTAAAACTTAAAAACGGACAGATTGGTATTTTTGCTGCTAATAAGGAAGTAATTATGAGTGCCGGTGCAGTGGCTTCACCGCAGTTATTGCAATTGTCAGGAGTTGGTAATAAAGATTTGTTATCAAAATATAACATTGAATTAAAACACGAACTTAATGGTGTAGGTGAAAACCTACAAGACCATTTACAAATTCGTAGCATTTATAAAGTATGTAATACCGTTACACTTAATCAGCGTGTGGGCAGCATTTTTGGAAAAATTAAAATGGGGCTTGAATACCTGCTGTTTAAAACTGGGCCGCTCACCATGCCCCCTTCTCAATTAGGTGCATTTGCAAAAAGTGATGACAGCTATGAATCGGCCAATATTGAATGGCACGTACAGCCCCTTTCGTTAGAGAAATTCGGATCACCCTTACACTCGTTTAACGCCATAACACCGTCGGTGTGTAATTTACGTCCAAGCTCTCGCGGACATATTAGAATTAAATCGGCTGACTCTCAGGTGCCACCGGCTATCACCACTAATTACTTGTCTACCGACGAAGATAAAAAAATTGCCATTGACGGTTTAAAATTTACACGAAAAATAATGGCCAGTGCTGCCATGGCACCGTTCGAACCAGAGGAATGGAAGCCCGGTGCCCATATTCAAAGTGAAGCCGATTTAGCAAAAGCCGCTGGCGACTTGGGCACCACCATATTTCATCCCGTGGGTACCTGTAAAATGGGCCATGATCACATGGCTGTTGTGGATGATTGCTTGAAAGTGCATGGCATCAATCACCTTCGAATCGTAGACGCTTCCATCATGCCCACCATTACATCGGGTAATACCAACGCACCAACGATCATGATCGCTGAAAAAGGCGCTGAATTTATTTTGCAGGATGCTGACTAGTATTAGCTCATTTTTGCAAGCCAGCGTAGCGGCATTATTTTCATCACAAGCCCTACTAGGTTCCATGGCCAGCCTGGCACAAACGCTTTAGCAGGTTCTTTATTGATGGCGTTTGCTAGTTGCTTGCAGCCCGTGTCTAAATCCACCATAAACGGCGCTTTTTTCACTTTTGCATTTAGCTCGGTCTGAATAAAACCTGGGTATATGGTGCTGACTTTAATATTTGTTCCTAGCAAATCAATACGTATACCTTCAAATAATGAAGCCAAGCCAGCCTTGGTGGCGGCATAAGTATTTAAGGCACGGCGCATACCTCGCAAGGCACTCATGGATGATATGGCTACCAGGTGTCCATTACCTTGCTCGCGGAAAATCTCTAATGCCGCTTCACTTTGTGCCAAAGCCCCAATAAAGTTAGTTTGCGCGGTTTGTAAATTGGCATGGAAGTGACCCGTGCCTAGCGAAGCGCCCTTACCCATGCCTGCATTAACAATAATACGGTCAACCTGACCCAAGTCGGCTTTAAATTGCTTGAATACTCTAAAGACCTCTGGGTGGTCATTAACATCTAAAGCATGTACGACCACTTTAATTTGAGGATGCAGTGCTTCAAGTTCTGCTTTAAGCTCGTTAAGCCGATCTGTACGCCTAGCACACAAGCCTAAGTTACTGCCTTGAGCAGCAAACTCTTTTGCCATGCCCCAACCTAAGCCCGAACTTGCACCGGTTATTATTATATTTTTTCGCATATTAACATCTCTTATTTTTAACGTTAAGAATGCCTCAAAAAGATTAATAAGAGAATAGCCACAACATTCGATTATGGGGCTCTCACATACAAACAGGGGAATAACACCTGTCCAAACTCGATACCTAAATTAAATCCTAACAATACAAAGCCTATATTACTTGATGAAAAATCGGCTTGTAATAAACCTGATGAAAAACTAAACCATTAATCACACCAAATAAACTTGTGAATGCAATTCCGATAATTGCGTTACTTTTGAAACGCATATTATGCTGCTTTGTTGTGTTGATAGACATTACCATGCCCAGTAACACATGTAGCCGGTATCACTTGACCGCTATAAATAACGCAACTAAGCTGAACCGCATGGTGGTACTGGAGAGCAAAATGATAAAACACACCTTATTAATACTATTGATGTCGATAATATTTAACTCGACAGTCTCCATGGCTTCAGATCAACCTCAATTGAAAGAAGTAATCGCATCATTTGGAGGGACTCTACCACCATGGGTCATGGACGACGGACGCACAGGAATCTTAATTGACTTATTAAGTGACTGTTTAGAGCCTTCTGGTTATAAAGTGAAAACTCAATTAGTCCCGTATGCCAGACGAATTACTGAGTTCCAAGCTAGCCGAGTGGACATAGTCACGGATATGAATGAGAAAACAATTGGTGAGTTAAAGCTCGAAGGTTACTTCTCTGGAAATATATACGCTTATGATAACTTCCTTTTTTCACTTTCCGACAGAAATATAGAAATAAATGAAATTCAACAACTCTCTGAATACTCGCTCCTGTCATGGCAAGGTGCAATTGCTCATATTGGTGGTGAATATGCGAAAATGGCAAGGCGCAATAAAAAATACAGTGAAACCGCTAGCCAAAAAACTCAGCTCAGAATGTTGTTTAATGGTCGAACAGATTTTATTCAAATGGATGGGAGTATTTACAATTTTTATCGAGAAGAATTGATAAAAGATAATGAACTAAATGCGCAGATAGCTGTTAAAAGAACTTTTTTATTCGGAAGAAATCCAAATGGTTTTTTATTTAAAGATATTACCATTAGAGATGCGTGTGTCAGTAATATGGATTTAGTGAGTAAGAATAAGAAGTATCAAGATATTTTGTATTTCGACAAGTAGCATGTCGGAGGTTTAATTCATTATTAAAGTGTGTTTCTAAAAGAGTAATATTCATTGAATATTCCCGATAGTTTATGAGATTTTTGGATAGATTAAGAGGGTCGATCGCCCTAACTCAAGCCGTTATTGCACTGCTTCTAAGTGTCCTAATTGGTTTGTTTGTCAGTGGTTATTCACTTTATTATAACTTATCAATTCAAAGAGAAAATGCTATTAGTTTGGCCGAGGAAATTCTAACCGCTACTGAGGGAGGCGCAACCAATGCCGCTTGGACTTTAGAACCAGAGCTGGCTAGTCAAATCATTACTAGCATGACAGGGTTGGGAATGGTTACTGAAGCAACCTTGGTTGGAGAAAATGGCAACATACTTTCAAGTAAAAAAACAAAACAGGCAGATGCTACTGCAACAATTGAATGGATTATTTCCAATATTATTGGTTCTGATATTCAAGGCACAAGGGAGCTTTTTTTTGTTGCAGATGACAAAAGGCGCAGAGTGGGTCAGTTATCAATAAAGTTAAATTCAATCCCCATCGCACAAGAATTTTTATCCTTAGCAACCAGTGTCATAGCTGTAAGTCTAATGCAGGCAGTTATAATCGCTTTCGCTTTAGTGTGGTTGTCTAGTTGGTTGTTATCTACTCCTCTGATTCGCATAACGGAATCAATTTCCAACATTGATCCTGATAACCCAGATCCTTTGCCGGTATCGAATCTGAAAATATCAAATAGAAATGAGATTGGTCAGCTCACAAAACACATTGGTGAAATGTTGCAAGGCCTTATCAATGCCCAATCTCAGTTGCGACAGCTGGCGACTAGAGACCCTTTAACCAATCAACCAAACAGAACCTTAATTGTCGACCGTTTATCGAAAGCTATCATTTCTGCCGAACGAACAAAAACACTAGTTGCCGTTTTGTTTATAGATATGGATCGTTTCAAAAATATCAACGATTCGTTAGGTCATGATGTAGGAGATACCCTTCTAGTAGAAGTCGCCAACAGACTAGCGAAAACGCTTCGAGGTAATGATTCAATCGGTCGTCTAGGGGGCGATGAGTTTCTTGTTGTCCTCGAAGGTGCACATGAGATTGATGAAATCATCCGTACCGTCCAGCGATTAGATCATGCGATATCTCAGCCGTATCAATTACAACATCATGAAATTCGAACTTCCGGTAGCATTGGAATATCTATCTATCCCGATAACGGCCAAGATACTAACAAGCTAATGCGCTGTGCAGACTTAGCAATGTATGAAGCAAAAGAAAGCGGTACCCATTGGCATTTCTTTGCTAAGAAAATGAGTGAGAGAGCGGAAACTCGAATTAATATAGAGACAGCGTTGAATTACGCATTGGAAAGAAAAGAATTCCATTTGCATTATCAACCAAAAATCCAGTCAAAAACGGGTAAATTGATTGGCTGCGAAGCGTTGTTGCGATGGAACAATAATCCAGAACCAATTTCAGTTGAAGGTTTTATAAAAATTGCAGAAGAAAATGGGTCTATTGTCGCTATCGGGGATTGGGTATTAGAAGAAGCTTGTCGGCAAATCAAAAAATGGGAGGAAAAATTTGGTGGAATAGCGATAGCCGTTAATGTTTCTGCCCGACAAATGCAAGAAGTTGGCTATGTAGAACGTGTGTTGTTAGTCTTAGAAAAATATGATGTAAACCCAAAACTATTAGAACTGGAAATTACTGAAACGGTGTTACTAAAAGCGTTAGATGAGAGTTTTATCGCCCTGAAGGCACTACGGCAACATGGGATAACCATTTCAATAGATGACTTTGGGACTGGCTATTCTTCACTCTCCTATCTTTCCCGCTTACCGGTAGATATTCTTAAAATCGATCGTTCTTTTATCTCTGGTGAAAATCGATCTGAAGCCGTTTTAGAAATGATCGTTGCTATGGCTAAAGCATTGGGCTTAAAAACAGTGGCAGAAGGGATTGAGACTCAAGAACAAAAGGATTTGTTGATTAAACAAGGTTGTGATTATTTACAAGGGTATTTGATGAGTAAGCCGATCGCCGCTGAGGAACTCGAAGCTAAATATCTAATAGGTCCCCAATAATCAAAATCGGGGAAATTAGTTGGAAATAGAACAAGAATGTGGACAGTTAAAACTAAAGGTTATCCTGAAGGTATTTACACTTGTTTTTTTACGTGTAGCTGAATGTTCAAATGTCTGTAGAACTGAAAATCACCTAGATGATGTGAATAACGTCTGCTCAATATTAGAACCAGTAAAGTGATTAAAACAAAAACAGAACTCATCATAATGACTATTTTTTCATATTGCTCATTCTAAAAGTCATAAAATTATGTTCCTAAGGGGATTGTCACAAGAGACAATCTCCAGCACCAGAGATCGTCAACACTTACCCAGTCGCTAGGCCATAATTAACCTAGGTACCACTCAACTAGCTATGGCGTTACCTCGTAACAAAAAAGCCAATACTAACGGCATAATTGGCCATTGGTACCAGTGCAACAACAAGGTTAAAGTGGATTAAGGTCAATATGCTTAGGCCATACACCAATTATCAGAATAAAAAGGTACACCATGAGCACAGATGCATTTATATATGACGCTATTCGCACCCCACGCGGTAAAGGTAAAAAAGACGGTTCACTACACGCTGTAAAGCCTGTGTCTTTAGTTGTGGGCCTAATGAAAGCCCTAGAGCAACGTAACAAATTAGATACCAGCAAAGTAGAAGACGTGGTACTTGGCTGTGTAACTCCTGTGGGCGATCAAGGTGCCGACATTGCTAAAACAGCCGCGTTAGCCGCTGGCTGGGATGACAAAGTATCTGGATTACAAATTAACCGTTTTTGTGCCTCGGGTTTAGAAGCTGTGAACATGGCCGCTATGAAAGTAGCATCAGGCTGGGAAGATTTAATTGTAGCTGGCGGCGTTGAGTCTATGAGCCGTATTCCAATGGGTTCAGATGGCGGTGCATGGGCCATGGACCCGCAAACTAATATTCAAACTAACTTTGTGCCTCAAGGTATTGGCGCCGACTTAATTGCAACATTAGAAGGCTTTAGCCGTGAAGACGTTGACGCATTTGCCGTTAACTCACAGAAAAAAGCCGCCAAAGCACAAGCTGAAGGTAAGTTTGATAAATCTCGTATTCCAGTTAAAGACCAAAATGGCATCACTATTCTTGATCACGACGAATTTATTCGTGCCGATACAACAGTAGAAGGTCTTGGTAATTTAAAAGCATCATTCCAAATGATGGGCAGCATGGGTTTTGACGACACTGCAAAATTAAAATATCCGCAAGTAGAAGAAATCAACCACATACATCATGCCGGTAATAGCTCAGGGATTGTTGATGGCGCTGCGTTAGTGCTGGTAGGTAATGAAAAAATTGGTAAAGAGTTAGGTATGAAACCCCGCGCCAGAATAGTCAGTGTTGCGCTAACGTCTACCGATCCAACTATTATGTTAACAGGCCCGGCCCCTGCTGCTAGAAAAGCCTTAGAAAAAGCTGGCTTAACCGTCGATGACATTGATATTTTTGAAGTAAACGAAGCATTTGCATCGGTAGTAATGAAATTTCAAAAAGAGCTAAACGTGCCTTGGGAAAAAATAAATCCAAACGGCGGCTCAATTGCAATGGGGCATCCGCTAGGGGCTACTGGCGCAATGATTATTAGTATTTTATTAGATGAGCTAGAGCGCACTGAAAAACGCTATGGTCTAGCCACGCTTTGTGTGGGTGGCGGAATGGGCATCGCAACTATTATAGAGCGCGTTTAAGCTTTAGGTATTTGCAGTAATAATTTCTAATTATAAATAAACAATAAATTATCACCATAAATTAACAGTAAACCAGATAATATTTATAGAAAAATAAGTGTTCAATAATTTTTCAACTGGTTTATTAAAGGAAAAAATATGACAGAAGCAATTCGTTTTGAAAAAGACAGTGACAATATAGTCACCTTAACTATGGATATGCCCGGCCAAAGCGCCAACACCATGAATGGTGATTTCCGCGAAGCTATCTTAGCCACTGCACAGCGCATAGAAAAAGAGATTGATTCTATTAGTGGTATTATTTACGCATCGGCTAAAAAGACATTTTTTGCAGGTGGCGATTTAAACGAACTAATTAAAGCTAAGCCAGAAGATGCTGAAGAATTTTTCCACATGGTTGAATCCATTAAGGCTCCGTTACGTAAAATTGAAACACTTGGTATTCCAGTTGTTGCGGCTATAAATGGAGCGGCACTGGGTGGCGGTTATGAGATTTGTTTGGCCAGTCATTATCGGGTGGCTATAAACGATAAAAAATTGGTAGTGGGCTTGCCTGAAGTGACACTTGGATTACTGCCTGGTGGCGGTGGTGTTGCACGTATGACCCGCATGCTAGGTTTAGAGAATGCTTTACCATTTTTAATGGAAGGCAAGCAGCTAAAAGTTGAAAAAGCGCTAAAGTCTGGCTTAATTAATGAAATTGCTGACGACGCCGCAGACATGATGGCTAAAGCAAAAGCATGGATTAAAGCCAACCCTAAATCTCAACAACCTTGGGATGTTAAAGGCTACAGAATGCCAGGTGGACTACCTTCGCATCCTGCTCTCGCACAAAAACTAGTTATTATCCCTTCTATACTCCGTCAAAAAACCAAAGGCTGCTATCCAGCACCTGAAAAAATATTGGCAGCGGCGGTTGAAGGTGCTCAAGTAAGTTTTGATCAAGCCTGCACAATCGAGAGCCGTTACTTTGTTGAATTAACAGTGGGCCAAATTTCTAAAAATATGATTGGTACGTTCTGGTTTCAATTAAACGAAATTAAAGCCGGCGGATCACGCCCTAATGATATCCCTGCATATACTACCAAAAAAGTGGGTGTACTAGGCGCCGGTATGATGGGTGCTGGCATTGCTTATTCAAGTGCTATTTGTGGAATTGAAGTAGTACTAAAAGACATTTCGCAACAAGCCGCCGATAAAGGCAAGGCTTACAGCGAAGCGCTATTGAAAAAACGCGTTTCTCGTAAGCAGATGACCGAAGAAAAAATGCAAAGTGTTTTAGCGCTTATTACAGCTACTGCTGACGCATCTGACTTAGACGGCTGTGACTTAATTATCGAAGCTGTTTTTGAAAACCAAGAATTAAAAGCCAAAGTAACACAAGAAGCTGAGCAATTTTTGGCCCCTGAAGGCGTGTTTGCATCTAACACATCCACTCTGCCTATTACCGGTTTAGCAAAAGCGTCTAAAGACGATACTAAGTTTATTGGTCTGCATTTCTTCAGCCCAGTAGATAAAATGCCATTAGTTGAAATTATTAAAGGTGAAAAAACCAGCGATGAAACATTAGCACGGGCATTTGATTACGTTTTACAAATCAACAAAACACCTATTGTTGTAAACGACAGTCGCGGGTTCTTTACTAGCCGTACCTTTGGCACATTTGTGGGCGAAGGTTTAACCATGCTATCTGAAGGCATTCACCCGCAGTTTATCGAAAGTGCCGCATTACAAGCTGGTATGCCAATTGGCCCATTAGCCATTCAAGACGAAGTATCTATGGCACTCAGCCGCAAGGTAACTTCGCAGACTCGTTTAGGGTTGAAAGCTGAAGGCATAGACATGCCAATAAGCGAAGCCGAAGCCGTAACCAGCCGCATGATTGACGAGTTTAAACGTGAAGGTAAATCGGCTGGCGCTGGTCTTTACGATTACCCTGCTAAAGGTAAAAAAAGATTATGGCCTGGGCTAGTTGAGTACTTTGTAAAACCTGAAGTGATTATCACGTTAGAAGAGGCAAAAGAACGTATCTTGTTCAGACAGTCTCTTGAAACCTTACGCTGCTATGAAGAAGGTGTATTAACCAGTGTTCGTGATGCCAATATAGGGTCTATTTTTGGTATTGGCTTTGCTCCTTGGACAGGTGGTGCCATTCAGTATGTAAACCAATATGGCGTACGTAACTTTTATCAACGTGCTGAAGAGTTAACCAAGCAATATGGTGAACGCTTTGCACCTCCTGCTATTTTAAAATCACAAGCTGAAAAAGATGAAGCATTTGTTTAACCATGTTTGGTTAAACCTTATTTATTTAAAGCTTATTATTGAAAGATGCTTTAAACAAATAACATAACTACAACGTTATATTGCCCTTAAAACGCCCCATTGCGCCAGCATTGGGGCGTTTTTTAGTGTTAACGCACGCCATAATATCGGAGGGGAATAACTGGAAAGTTTATACAACTAAGCTATCCTTTAGTTATCAGTTATAGTCAGGCTAATTTTTTCCTATTTTACCCATAAGCCGCTATAATTTATCGAGTATGATATTTATCTTATAACTTCTAAAAGACAAAGGCTTAATGAACCCAGTTAATAAACAAAAACAAGCATTAATAGCACTACTAACCACACTTAGTAGTACTTTTGCTTTGGCTGATGATCAATATTTTGACCTTAGTTTATTTGAATTACAAAATACGCTTGTAGAAGTAGCATCGTTGTTTGAAGACAGCAAACTAGACGTGGCATCTTCTACCGCCAGTATTTCTAGACAAGACTGGCAAAATAGAGGGGCTACTAGCCTAGGGCAAGCATTAGAAGGTGTGCCCTCTGTATTTAGTAATACCGTTTGGGGCGGCAGTGAGGCTATTTCAATTCGCGGTTTTGCCAACGAACTATCCGTTCGTGGTGTCGCACAGTCACTAGATGGAATCCCATTAGGCTCTTATACCTATGCTAGCGCAAGTTACCTATTGCCCCGTGCCCCACTTAACTTATTAAAACAAGTAGAAATAATCCGTGGTCCAGGCAGTGCTCTTTATGGTAACGATGCCTTTCATGGTGTTATTGCCATGAAACTTTATGAACAGAACATAGACCAAACCGAAGCCATTATTCAAGCAGGGACTCCTGGCCAATACGAAGTTACAGCGGTTAATAGTTACTACAATAATAACTGGCAAGTGCATACTGGAGGTAGTTTCACTAAAGATGGAGATCATGATTTAGAGTATTCATTTACCGATGCTTACACACCCAATACAATTAATAGCAGCGCTCGGGAACAAGGCTATGAAAACGCCAGTGGTTTTGTAAAAGTTAATTACGGAAAAATAACAGGTGATTCCGGCAAATTTGTATTTACATTATTTAAAAATGACTTCAGCTCCAATGAATTTACCGGAGTAGGTACTCAGTTTTTTACACGAATACCATTAATATTTGAGGTAGAAAGTACAAGTATTGTTGGCGCGGGGGATACTAGTAATAGTGAAAATGAATTATCCATAATAGGGCTATCTCATGAAGTTTTATTTGATAATAACGTGCAGCTAAAGAATCATGTTTATCATTGGCAAAGCAAACAAGAGTGGTCCTTTGACAACTCTTTTTATCCTTTATCGTTAACCACAGTACCCGCCTTTGGAAGCTCTACTTTGGCTTGTAAAGTAAATGAAGCCGATACAACATCTAACCCATTGTATTGCCCCCATACCTTATATCAAGGTACCGAAGAATCGCGTAGCGGGTTTTATAGCCAGTTAAAACAAGCTAAAAATAGTTTCAATACACAATGGGTACTGGGTGTCGGCTTTGATAAAATTGAAATTACAGGTGGTCGATTTGAACGTATTAATGAGCAGGGAATTACATCTCAATTAAACACAAGTCCTTATATAGGTAAACAACGAGATCTTGCACATGTTCTAGCACAAGCTAGAACAGGATTTGTAAATGACCGACTGCTAATTACTTATGGGGCACGCTGGGATTATTATAATGACGTAAAAAATCATCTTTCTCCTCGACTGGGGCTGGTATATAAAACAACCGACTCGTGGACCCAAAAAGTTTTGTTTGGTCATGCCTATAGAGCCCCCACTGCATTAGAACAATATGGATCTGGGTCGGTTTTAGGGGACATAAATTTAGAGCCAGAAACCATTGTTACAATTGAATATATCAATATCTACCGCCAAGCCAACTATGAAGTAGAAGCCGTGTTTTTTCATAGTGATTGGGAAAATGCCATTTCTTTAGTAGCAATATCTAACCTTCTAAATCAATATAAAAACACTAATAGTAACGAGTCAGAGGGCTTAGAGCTAAGCCTGCGCAGCAAAATTAATACTACAAGTGTTGATGCGCAAGTTAGTTATATTAAAAGTACCAACAAAACAGACAACGTAGATTATATTGCTACTCCAGACCTGTCTGGCAGTTTGAATATAGAACACCCAATAAAACAGACACTTAAATTAGGTCTGTGGCAACGTTTTATGCTGTCATATCAATTAAATGATACGGACACTACATCGCCACAAGAATCTTACCAGCGCACCGATCTATATTTAAATTGGCAAGCAAGCCCAAGGTTGAATGTTATAACGAACATACAAAATGTTTTCGATGATAAAAACTACCTACCTTCTTATTACGGCTCTGAAGGCGGACAGCTTGATTATGGCCGAGTGATTAAAGCCAGTATTAAGTATAAACTTTAACTAGCCGTCATCATTAATAAGCTGTGAAAACAGCTTCAACCTTTTCGTAATTCTGTTACCACTTTCCCACCGACACCCCAGTTATCAGTATTGACTTCATCGATCACCACAACAGTTGTGGCTGGGTTTTTGTTAAGCACATCAACTAGTAGCTGTGTTGCCCCTTCAATGAGCGCTTTTTTTTGCTCAGCGGTTACTTGCTCGTCGGTAATCTTGATATTAATGTAAGGCATATTTATTTTCCTGATTTAACTTGATAGTTAACTATTAATTTAACTATTAATTGATTGATACAAGTATGTAAAAAATTAACTGGGCTTGGCCATTACAACCGATAGACCTCGATTACTAATCCAAACACCTAGGCTGACCAATACTAGGGCTAACCACAGGAATTCTGTATAAGGTTCATTTAAAATAACTATTCCGAATAAACCCGCCACTACCGGTACCAAAGCCATAAAGGATCCCATGCCCTGTGCGCCAATTATTTTTACAGCTTTTACATATAACAGCATTTGTATAATAGAGGCTAAAAAACCTTGGTAAAACATTTGTAATAACACATCACTCATATCTGCATTCAATATATTCTTAGGTAAAAATGCTAAATACACTGGTAGATAAATAATGCTGGTGAAAAATGCCAATGAGCAGGTTGCTTGCCAAGGGCTGATTGCCCACTTATTAATTAATACTGAATACAGTCCCCAGCAAAGTGCCGCCATTACAAAGAACACATCCCCTAACGGCAAACTACCCGCCTCCAATACCTCACTGATAAATAGACCCGTTATGGCTGTCACAATTAACCCCAATCCCAAAGCCTTGCTGCCAGACAGCTTGGCCCCAACCAGCATTCTTGATGAAATAGCTACAAACACAGGAATCAGCCCGGGTAATAATATTCCCCCATGTAATGCCGAACTTAACTTAAAACCTTTAAAAGCAAATATGGCATAAGCCAGCCCACCAATAACAGCGGTAATGGCATAGCGCCATGATAAAAGATTAAATCGGTAGAAATACAGCCATATTGGTAGCAAGATCACACTACAGGTAGCATAGCGAATGGCTATAACATCATAAGGGGTCAACTCGCTGATGCCACCCACTCTAGACACTAGGATAAAGCCAGACCAGATTAAGGCCGCAGCAAGCGCACACAAAAGTCCCAGCCGGGTTGAATCGTTTGACATAATTTATTCACTTGTTATTGAATCTAGAGGCACAATAGCAGTAAACTAGACCAGATAATAATGAATGATTATGAACTAGACTTTCTCGTAATGAGAATATCTTATGGAGGTATTGAAACATGGAAATCTCCGATTTAAAGATTTTTAGCGCAGTAGCGGAACTTGGTAGTATTACCCTAGCAGCGCAAAAGCTCCATCGGGTACCTTCAAATATAAGTACTCGTATTCAAAAGCTAGAGCAGTCGGTTGACCAAACGTTATTTATTAGAGATAAAAATCGTTTGCATATCTCACCTGCGGGCCAAGACTTATTAATCTATGCGAATAAGATAATTACCCTAGCACATAAAGCCGTAGATCAATTTCAACACACCCAACCTAAAGGTGAGCTGCGCTTAGGGTCTATGGAAGCCGTTGCGGCTACCTATTTATCTAACTACCTTACCTCGTATCATATGTTATACCCAGATGTGAAACTCGACGTTAAAACATTGCATACCGATGGATTAGTACAAAAAATTATAGACAGAGAATTAGATCTAGCACTGGTCGCAAATCCTAAAGATCATCCTGACCTATCAAGCTTAGCGATCATTAAAGAACCGATGGTATTAATGAGTAGCTTAACCATTAAAAACCTAAATAAGCTGGATACATCTATACATTTATTGGCTTTTTTACAAGGATGTTATTATAGAAAACAATTAATTAACTGGGCCGAAGACAATAACTTAAACTATACAGTGACTCAAATTCAGTCTTACCATTCTTTATTAAATTGCATTAGTGCTGGAATGGGCATAGGCATCGCGCCTAAATCTCTGCTGGATCAATATGCAAACAAGAAAAATATAAAAGTGCATGCACTACCAGCTAAATACAAGCACACCCACACTCACCTAGTGTGGCGAACCGACAGTCTAAAATCGAGTATGACAGCATTTATAGAGGCTATGAGGCAAAAAAAACCGAGCTTATAGCTCGGCAAATTTTTTAACTATTATTATCGTTATTATAGTTATTATAGTTATTTCTTAAATTCTATATTTAGCTCAAGTACAGTTGTGGTACCTGACACCTCATTACCCACTGCAATAAAGTGCTGATTATTTCGTGAAAAATACTCAATAGATTCAGGGCCTAAATCTCCAGCGGCTGGGTTATAAATATTGTTATCACACTCACCATCTTCATCAACAACCGTGCAGACATCAGCGGTAAAATCTCGATTATTTAGGTAGTCTAAAAACACCGGGGCTTCAGGTATTGATACATCATAAACCGCAACACCTCCTTGACGTTCAAGGCCGATAAAGGCAATAGTTGAACCTTCTATTACAGCTATTTCCATGGCTTCAGGCTCAACACCTTTGTCATCTGAACGGTTATCATTTTTTTGTGTATCATTACTAACATTAAAGTGACTGGTTGAATTAGCTAATTCAGATAGCTGCGAGCCACTATCAAAAATAACATCACCATTTTCATTCCAGATTGAGAATGAACGAGCACCGAATGTTGGAACATTACCATCAGCTGAAATGGTTTCACTGTCCATTAATACCTTGATACGGCCAATGGCATTTTTATTGGTAATAATACCATCACCATAAACTGATTCATTCATTAGTGGATGTGCAGCGTCAACAACTAAATCTTTTCCACGACCTTCGTCAGTGTAAGATATACAGTCATCCAGTTCACTATCATAACTAACTGAGTTTTCATCATCACCGCCTACAGAATAATCATCGCCATCCCATGTATGCCCATTTGTAGCATCACAAATTTCCTGTGTGGTTTCATAAATGTACTCACGCCCATCACCTTCGTTTGCACTGATCACATAGTCATTACCATTAATTGTAAATGTACTAATGCTGTCTGGCATATAATAACCCACTAATTGCGGGTAGCTATTTAAGGTAAATACATCGTCTTTATTGGTTAAATCTAATTTAGCCCCGTTGCCACCATCTGTTACTGAAGCCCAGCTTTTAACGCCTAATCCTTTGATTGACTCAATAGTGTTAGTAGATAAATCAATCGTGGCGAAAGCATTATTTTCTTGCAAAGAAATCACCGCTTTATTACTACCTGTTATAGCAATATATTCAGGCTCTAAATCTTGTGCAACCGATGCTCCATGTGGAGAAGGTAGGCGAACATTATTTAATTCATTATGTCTAAGCTGCCCACTATTAAAATCTTCAAATGTTATTTGTGTTACCACAGCTAACTCATCACTGAAGCCATTTGAAATATCAATAACCGTTACTGAACCTTCAGGGTCATTACTATAATCGCCACTTGGCTCACCTTCGTTTGCGACAACAATTTTTTTACTATCGTCTGTCATAGTGACCATATCGGGCAGTGCTCCAGCCCCGTAAACATTGATAAACGTTAAGTCTGAACTGTTATACAAAGCAATCACACCATTGCTCTGCTTTACATTATTTTCGATAGCAATGGCGACTATGCCATTTTTAGCCACCACACTATTGGCAGCACCAAATGTGATTCCAGCTTTGGATTGCGCCGCTGTTAAATCAATGGTGCCTTCTTTTTGTGGTTTGCCTTGTGTATCAAAGGTTAAAACATCGATTGTTTTACTTTGGGAATTTACTACATAAATTTTATCGGTAGTTTTATCGTAAGACACTATTTCGGCAGAGGATGTGTCAAAGTCATTGCCTGACTCATGAGTTCCTACCAATGAAAGTGATAACGATTCAATTGTTGCCTTACTATCAGTGCCGGCATTGTCGCTACCACAAGCCGATAATAATACGGCCATAGAAATAGAAATGGCTAATGGTTTAATATTCATACTACTCTCCTAGATTTTCAAACAGATTAGCGATCAAATATGGCAATTGTATTTCAGAGAAATGACATTTCTGTTTCACGTACCTTTCTTTGTAGTTATAATCACTAATTCAGTCACTTAAAGACAAACGAGCGAGAGTAGTAAATGAAAATCTGGGTAGACGCTGACTCGTGTCCTGTAACGATTAAAGAGATGATTTTTAAAGCGGCTAATCGCACAAAAATTCACACCACTTTATTAGCCAACCACTATATGAAGATTCCACCCTCTCCTTATTTACAATTTAGTCAAGTTAGCCAAGGCTTTGATGTGGCCGATGATGAAATTGTGGCACGCTGTGAAGCGGGTGATTTAATTATAACTAGCGATATTCCCTTAGCTGCCGAGGTGATTGAAAAAGGTGGTCAAGCGTTAAGTTCACGCGGAGAATTATTTACCAAAGAGAATATTGGTGGACGACTTAATATTCGTGATTTTATGGACACTATGCGATCCAGTGGAATTCAAAGCGGTGGGCCTCCTCCATTAGGCCCACAGGACAAACAAAAATTTGCTAACGAATTTGACAAAATTTTAGCCAAAGCCGCTAACTAATTTAAAACAATAAAAAATAGCAAGAATTGAAAGAATAAAAAGAAGCCGCTTATTTTATTACTTTATTACCTTTCCATTCATCAATAGTGCTTTGGCTAAACCCAGCTTCAATTAAAATATTAATACTATCAGACCCAATAGCGCCCCCCGTATTTTTTATTTGGCTGGGTTTATAAATAGGATTTGATAATTGAGTAAGCGACTGACCATCTTTTATCTTAGCATGGGATAACCAGTTTCGATCAACTGCATGGGGTTGCTCAGACGCTTCTTTTAATGTTAATACAGGCTCTACACAGCAGTCTAATTTAGCAAACACCTGTGTCCAGTATTCAAATGACTGGCTTTGAATTTGATCGCTAATAGCTTGTTTGAACTGTGCTACGTCTGCTGATTTTTGGCTGCCTGCCTTGCCAATTAAATGTTTAATTTCTAACGCATCACACAGCTGCATTAAAAATTGTGGCTCTAAAGAACCTACTGACATATAACGTCCGTCAGCCGTTTCATAATAATCATAAAAACTACCACCATTTAACATGGTAGCTTCTGCCAAGGGTTCTACTTCACCACCTAACATACCAGATGCAAACATGGCGTTTAGGCTAAACGCACAGTCGGTCATACTAATATCTAAATGCTGCCCTTCGCCTGTTTGCGAGCGTTGAATTACCGCCGCCAATACACCCATAACAGCATGGTGTGAACCACCCGCTATATCGGCTATTTGTACAGCTTGTGGCACCGGTTTTTGATTTTTTCGACGGCTGTAATCGGCAATGCCCGATAAGGCTAAATAATTGATATCGTGTCCTGCCCGATCTTTTAATGGCCCTGTTTGACCATAGCCAGTAATAGAGCAATAAATTAATTTAGGGTTAATTTTTTTAAGACTAGCGTAATCCAAACCTAACCTGGCCATAACACCTGGCCTAAACTGCTCAACAACCACGTCGTACTCAGCAATTAATGCATGAATTATTGCTAAAGCTTCAGGATTTTTTAAATCTAGCGCCATGGCTTTTTTATTTCGATTTAAATAGCTATGAGCGGCACTGTGCCCACTAATATCCATAGGCGGCAATGCTCGCACTAAGTCAGGACGAGTTGGGCTTTCTATACGCAACACCTGTGCGCCCATATCAGCCATCATTAACGTGGCATATGGTCCTGGTAATAATGTAGAAAAATCGAGTACTTTTAATGATGAAAGTGGCTGATCCATGAATTTACCCTAGATACTTATTACTTATTAATTATTTTGTAAAAATACTTATATTTAAACTGATAGTCACATCTATCGTTACAAGCCTACACTATCAGGCTTATGCTGCTTTGCGCCATAACACTTAGTACCTTTAGTATTGGCAAGAATCATCAAATAATAAATAATCTACTCAAGTAAAAAGCTAACTGTTGCGCTGCGCATTGAATTTCGTATGATACGAGATCAATATAAACACGGCTAATGTCCTTAATGAAAACATCTACAATTTCTAGCCACTATGTTAGAGCGTCTATTGCTGGTGCCGTTGCCCAGGGCCATGACGCTCAAACACTGCTAGAAAAAGCTGGTATTGCAACAGAAATACTGCATGAACCAAAAGCACGAGTTTATCCTGACAAAATGGCCAAGCTGCTAAGGGTGCTTGTTTATGCCTTGCAAGACGAGTTTATAGGACAAGATGATAAAGCTTCGACTCCCGGAAGTTTTGAAACTCTTTGTCAACTTATTCTGCCTTGCGCAACATTAAAACAAGCGCTTATTTTAGGTAGTAATTATTACAAGCTTTTTAATATGGCAGTACATATACAGTTCGATGAAGATGATGAAAATGGTTTTTTAGTGGTCAATCAAACTCGACCAGCACTAAACCAAGATAACTATTTAGCTGAGTACCAGTTAGTTTTATGGCATCGCTTAATGTGTTGGCTAACCGGAAAACGTATTCCTATTAAACTTGCTGAGTTTTCAACTTGTCGTCCCGATCACGCTGACGAATATCGTCTATTTTTTTATGGCATGCATAAGTTTGATCAGCCACGTACACGCTTGAGCTTCGATCAAAAATTTTTAGATTTACCCATTGTGCGTAGTCGTGAAGACTTACCCGAACTAATGGAAGAAGCACCTTATGTATTTTTGGTCAAACCTAATAATACCGCTAGTATCAATGCTCAAATTCGTCGAATATTAGAAAACAACTTAGAACCAGAGATGCCAGATTTTGAATCTGTTGCGTTTCAGTTAAATACAACTACGCAAACACTTCGTCGTCGCTTGAAAGACGAAGACACCTC
>JAWUVO010000032.1:0-15856 GCA_034112325.1 Bermanella sp.
GCAAAAAATATCTATACCCGCTGAATGGGCTGTATCTTGTCCCGATACGCTAACGCTGAAAGAGGCCATGACGTATGGCACAGGTGGGCTTACCGCTGCGTTGTGTATTCAAAAACTAGAAAAAATGGGAGCTAAACCCAGCGATGGTCCTGTTGCTGTAACAGGAGCAACAGGTGGTGTAGGCAGTATCAGTATCGCTTTGCTTAATCAATTGGGTTATGACGTTGTTGCGTTTTCGGGTAAACCTGAGCAATCAGAAAAACTAAAAGCGCTAGGGGCTAATGAAGTACTGCACAGAGATACTATTTTGGAAGTTAAAGACGCACTAGTGGGGAAACCAAAATGGGCCCATGCTATTGACACATTGGGCGGTGATTACCTAACTGGCTTACTTAAGCAGGTTAAACCTGGTGGTGGCGTAACCTCTGTTGGGTTAGCTGCTTCTCCTGAATTAGCCATGAGTGTTGTTCCCTTTATTACCCGCGGGATTTCGCTATTAGGCGTAGATTCAGTGTATATCCCTCTTGAAGATAAAAAACACATTTGGCAGCGTGTAGCAACAGACATGAAGTTGCTAAACTTAGAAAGCTATCAACAGGAAATCTCGCTTAATGAAGCACCAGAATACCTCGATAAATTCTTTAAAGGGCAGGTTGTTGGGCGCTATGTAGTGAATGTGAAAAACGCATAGATAAACTGGTTTGATAATTTTGTTTGGTTTGGTTTAGTTTAATTTTTTAGTTCGGATCAGTACTCTCATTTCTAAACTGTGAAGGTGTTTGATTAAACCAACGTGTAAACGCTCTGGAAAAATTACTGGTATCGGTAAAGCCAAGTTTATGGCTCACCTGTGTTATGGGCAAGCCAGTATTGGTTAAATAATGAGTAGCCAGTTCCATGCGCGTATCTTTGAGAATTTCGCGGTAACTTATACATTCTTCTTTCAGTCTTCTGCGCAAGCTGCGTTCGCTCATATTTAATTGCTTAGCTATGGACTCTATACTAGGTTCTCCGTTTTCTAATGCGACTCTGATTAGGTTTTTAACTTTTATACTGATCTGACTGGTGTTCATGTTCGTAATATAGTCGACAACGACTGATTCATTAAACGCCGCGAGTTTTTCGTCTCCCATTGTGTTGGCGTTTGCAAGCCTTTCTCGTTTGATCCATAAGCAGTCTCTGGGCGCCGAAAATGTTACCGTTGAGTTAAAACATTGTTGCCAAGCGGTAGTTGATTTTGGCAGAGGTCTTTTAAGCTCTACGCAATGAATTAGGTCATTGCTGGCCCCCAACTGTTTGCATAGGGCTGTTATGGTTGCAAAGAAGCTGTCGATGGCCATGGGATGTATATCAACGTTAGCAATATGTTCAAAGCACAAGCCGATTAACTCTGGGGTGTGTTCAACGCTAGTGGTAACCGAGTTGCTTACTAGGTCTGAATACAGGCCTAGTTTAATAATGGCTGACTCTAGGTTTGTATCGGTTAGCATTAACATGCCTAGTGCTCTGAAGTGCATAGGCTGTACGAATTTAGCTACACTTAAACCAAAACTTGGGTCTTGGCTTTTAGTGGCAACGGCTTGCCAAAACTGAGTCATAAGGGATATATCAACTCGCCCATCTGGTTGCTCAATTAGCTTGCTGCGGTTCAAACTGGCTATTTTTAACAGTGGGTCAGGGTCAATGGCTTTGGCTTCAAGTGCTTTGCATATTGCCAATGGCCATGCGGCTAATGTGGTGTAATTAGATGAAGCGGTCATTGAATATTTTGACCTTAAGGCCATAAAGCCTATATTAGTGAGTGGCTCAGAAGTTTACGGGTTATTACCTATGTTAGTAAATGTATTAATTGCGACAGCTTATTTTTTAAGCTATGGTTGTAATATAGGTTGTACACAATTTAGTTGATCTAAATTTAAATCGGCGTATTGGGTCTGAATCGACGATTTACCCCTCGCTTTAATTCAATGTTTTTAAAATAAACCAAAGGATATATCTATGACAACTGTCACTTTACAAGGTAACGAATTTAAAACACTAGGCGAGCTACCAAAGGTAGGCACTAGTGCGCCTGCATTTTCATTGGTACAAGCCGATTTGTCTGAGGTTACTTTGGCTTCGCTTGCTGGTAAGCGTGTAGTGCTAAATATTTTCCCATCTGTTGATACAGGTACTTGTGCTGCATCTGTACGTAAATTCAATGAGCAAGCAGCAGGCTTAGATAATGCTGCTGTTTTATGTGTGTCTGCAGACTTACCATTTGCACTTGGTCGCTTTTGTGGCGCTGAAGGAATTGAAAACGTATTGGTAGGTTCTACATTCCGATCTAGCTTTGGCAGTGACTATGGTGTGTCTTTTGAAACAGGCCCTTTAACTGGTCTGCTATCGCGCTCTGTAGTAGTAATAGACGAAGCCAGCAAAGTGATTTATGCCGAACAAGTTTCTGAGACAGTAGACGAGCCTAACTACGATGCAGCATTAGCAGCACTGTAATTTGTAATAAGGGTCTACTGCTAGTAGGCCCTAGATCGAAAAAGCCTGACTTATATTCGCTATTATTTGGCGAACGTAAGTCAGGCTTTTTATTGCTTCAATAATTAAGCGATAAATTATTCAGTTAATAATTCGATGCAACTCACTGGAATGTTGGTGTTGATGTAAGCCATACCCAGTTTATTTAAATAAACCATGCGATCAGCTGTTGCCGGTTCAATATTTGGCATTTCCATACCATTAGCCTTATAAATGTCGGCTAACAACTCTAGGTAGTCGTCAGCTTCTATCATTAACATGGCGGCAGCGCCTACGTCAGTTTTAACTTTTTCGTTTAAGCTTTCGTCTAGTGTTACTTTGTACACAACTCCCATTTCTTCGCCTTCAAAGCGAACGCTGCGCTTACGTACGGTTTTTGCCGCCCATATATACGCCAGTTCTTTGCTTTGAGTTAAAAACACTGGCTGAACACTTTCGTTATGACTGCCACCAATAGTCACCATGGTATCTTTTGCTTTTTTGTTTGAATCACGATCGCCAGAACGGTTAATACCGCTTTCATTAATAGACGTTATTAGTGCCGAAGACGTGCCGTGGTACCAAACATTACTGGTGGAAAATCCGTTTTTGGTGAGTAAGTCTTTGGCATCTTGCAAATGGGTAGGGGTATTGCTCATGGGTATTCTCGTGTCTAAATTCGGGCAATGGGCTGTTACCATTGATTATGGGCGCATATTACCAGATTTCGCCAAATTTGAATATTCGTGTGTCTTATAGTGGGTATTCAGCAAAAAATACTCAATTAGTCTTTTAACATGATATTTTTTTCAATAGCGGCCAACAATTTAGTCGTATTTATGGGCTTGGTTAGGTAATCATTCATACCAGCGTCTAGGCATTTTTGCTTGTCGCCAGCCATAGCATTGGCCGTTAACGCTATGATTGGTACTGTTTTGCAATATGCTCCCAGCTCTCCATTTCTAATAGATTGGGTTGCTTGAAAGCCGTCTATTTCTGGCATTTGGCAATCCATTAATATGCCACTTAAAACATTACTTTCGCTGTATTGAGTCAATATTTCAAAGGCTTTTTTTGCACTATTAGCTAAAATGGGTTGTATTTTTAACCCCTGTAATAATGCTCCCGCCACTTCTAAGTTTACTGGGTTGTCATCTACTACCAGTATCTTCTGGGCGTTTTCAAGCGTGATTAAACTTGTCTTAGCATGGCTTGAGGCTAGTTTATTATTGTGTTGGTCTGATATAAGCAGCAGTGATTGATTTATATCATCAAAAACAATCGGTTTTGAGAAGCTTAAGTCTACACCTATATCAGCCAAAGCTTGTTCATTATTAAGTGTATTTATTTCTGTCATGGCGACAAATTTAGTATTACTTAGATGGGATATTTTTTTCATTTCTTGTATAGCGATAATACCCTTGTTGTTAGGTGTATTCACATCAACCATTATTAAATCGAATTGGGTATTCTTATGAGAATTTAAATGCAGTAGCGCTTCATCAATATCAGTGAATAATGAGAGGTTTGCTTGTGATTGTTTTAATTGCTGGCTGACAGATTTTAAAACACGTTTGTTGCCATCAATTATGACTATATTCTTGTTGTGAATGCTTGGCAGGTTTATAGTCTTTTGCTGTGCCGATGAGTTATTAACTTTTATAGTAAAGGTAAATGTACTGCCAATATTCTCAGTGCTAGTAACAGATATATCTCCATCCATAAGGTTGCAGAGTTTTTTTGCAATAGATAAACCTAAGCCGCTACCACCAAACTTTCTTGATGTAGATGCATCAACTTGGGTGAATGAGTTAAACAATATTTCAATTTTATCTGCAGGAATACCTATACCATCATCCTGAATAGAAACTATGATATTTGAATATTCATCTTGTAACTCGGTTCTTACACAGACTTCAACATTTCCATCGTGAGTAAATTTGATAGCATTGCTGATTATATTGGTTGCTACTTGTTTTATTTTATTGGGGTCGCCATTAAACTTGTTTCGAGTTAAAAGATGCGTGTCTAATATCAGTTCTATTCCTTTTTCATTGGCATGATAAGCCATCGCCTTAACTATAGTGCTAAATAATTCTAGAGCATCAAACTCAATGGATTCTATCTGTTGTTTTCCCGCTTCAATTTTTGAATAGTCAAGAACGTCATTAATCAGAACTAATAAAGACTCAGCACTATTTTTTGCAAGGCTAACTCTATGCAGTTGCTGGTTTGTGAGAGGGCTTTTTTCAAGTAGCTCTAGCATGCCTAAAACCCCATTAAATGGAGTTCTTAATTCGTGGCTCATGGTGGCTAAAAATTCTGACTTTTGGCGGAATGCTTGCTCTGCATTTTCTTTTTCAATAGTGAGTTGTCGGGTTAAATTTTGACGGCTGTGATCGTATATTAGCGTCACAATTGTAATAAATAAAACCACAATTGCTAGCGTAATGCCTCGTGCCATTAAGAATGCTAATGGTTCAGTTGTCTGAATGAAATCATAAGAATGGCCGTAGAGGGTGATTAATATTATTACCCAAATTGCTATGACACTGGCTTTAGCCTTAAATCGATGCCCCACAGCTTGTGAGACTAATGGGAAAACAGTTAGCCACATGATTGCCCTAGAGACTAACCCTCCGTCATTATAAAGTGTATTTCCAATTGCTATTAACGCAGTGACAAGAGTGATATCTGTTATCAGGTTCAACTTGCCTGTTATTCTATAAATAGCCAGAAGGGTAGAAAGTGCTAAAAATATATATGCCACACTGATTGTTGCAGGGTTCCATCCCGATATGTAGATGCGTACACCAGTAACAAATAAGTTTAGTGTTAGTCCATAAAAAATAATCCCTACAAATAACCTAGCTCTTGTTAAGTCTTGTGCAGGCAGCTTTTCTATGTGGGGAATGAACTTGTCTAGGCAAACTAGTTGCCATTCTGTCATTTTAGAAAGTAAGGTCATATGCGGGCTTTATGCAAAACCAAGAAATGAAGAGAACACCTAAAGCTTAGGACAATATTAGTGGCTGACAAGGTCGCGATCATTTCTTATCTACACCAATTAAACTGCTTTCAAAGCGGTTAAGTGCATAGTCAGTTATTTCATTGATACTAATTGCCACAGAGAAAAGGCCTTCTTCGGTGAGTTTAGCTAGGCCATGAAGAGTGGCCCAAAGCAATTGAGCTAATCTTAAAGCGTCTTCCTCTGGCTTAAGTTGCTGCTGTTGTTTGAGTTGTTCAAATAGGCGCACATATAGCCTAAAGCAATCTTTAGCATGTCGTTGGAAGTCATCAAATTGGTCTGAATCCCATAGTTTATGGCTAAACATTAGGTCGTATTGAGTAGGGTACTGGTGTGCAAAGGCCAGATAGCCCTTCACGGCCTCACGCAGGCGAATTAATAAAGGTTTGTCTTGATCTACCACGTTGTTCAGCTGGGTGCGCAGTGTTTCAAAGCCAGCTTCAGCGACGGCAGCAAGCAGCGCGTTTTTATCTTTAAAGTGGTGGTAAGGGGCTGCTCTTGATACGCCCACTTGGTCGGCTAATTTGCGCAAAGATAAGCCTTCAAGCCCTTGTATCTTAATAATATGGGCGCTTGCTTCAATCAGTGTTTCTCTTAGGTTTCCGTGGTGGTAAGTATCTTTGTTAGATGCTTTTTTATCGGTAAGAGAAGTATTAGGAGATTCAGTAGTATTTGGCATATATAGAATTCTAGTTTTAAAAATTCTTAACATCAAGTAAAACTTGACGGCGCTTAGATAGGGTTTATACACTGTTGGTATTAGTAAATCTTAGCTTTGGCTTTATTTTAGGAGAAACGGAATGAGCAGCAAAAAATCAATAACACAAACAGCAAGCAATATGACAACAGAAGAGGCGGTAATAGACGCTCAATTTACTTGTTTTAATGTGACTTTTAGTGATCAGGTGGCGCACATTGAAATGTCACGTCCGGCTGAAATGAACTCTATGAACACAGCCTTTTGGCAAGAGCTTCCAGTTTTAGTTAATAAAATTGACGATGAATGTTTGGCTCGCGTCATTGTTATTTCATCTACGGGTAAACACTTTAGTGCTGGTATGGACTTAGGTGTATTTATGAGTGGTAACGCTGTGCCAATGACAGGTGAGCCTATTCGTATGGCTGAGAACCTTAGGCGGGTTGTTTTGCAGCTTCAAGACAGCCTGTCTTCGCTTGAAAAGCTACGTATTCCAGTATTAATGGCTATTCACGGTGGTTGTATTGGTGGTGCGCTTGACATGGTGTGCGCCGCCGATTGTCGTTATGCCAGTGAAGATGCATATTTTACGATTAAAGAAACCGAATTAGGAATGACCGCCGACGTAGGTACGCTTCAGCGTTTTCCTAAGTTAGTCTCTCCCGGCATTGTAAAAGAGTTGGCTTATACCGGCCGTAAATTTGGTGCGCAAGAAGCCAAGCAAATGGGGTTAATTAACGCTGTTTATCCAGATCAAAAAAGCCTGGTGGAAGGCGTACTTGAAATTGCAAAGTCCATTGCTAAAAACTCACCGATGGCGGTTATTGGTTGTAAAGAGATGATTAATTATAGTCGTGATCATTCGGTAGAAGACAGTCTTAAATATATGGCCACTTGGCAGTCTGGTATGTTTAGAGCGAATGATATGATGAAAAGCTTTGCAGCCAAGTCGCAAAAAACGACGCCTGTTTTTGATGAAGCTTGGCCTAAAAAAGAATTATTTGAATAAGCGAATTAAACTAGATTTAACTTTGGCTTATTTCTAGTTTAACTCTGGTTTTTTATGAATTCTGACGCGCTACATTTATGGTAAGTAACATTCCTATAGGGAAGAATGACAGGGTTAGGGTCAACTACCTCTACTGGAATGTTATGTTTAATAGCCGTATCTAAGGCCATATTAGTTATGTTAACGCTAAATGAAGTTCCCATAAAAATAATTTTGTCTGCTTGGTTTATACGCTGTTGAGCTTCATCAATACGATATAAGTTTGTGTAATATTCATCAAATAATAATACGTAAGGTTTTAGCGATATATTTAATTCTGGTTTAAGGTTTATTTTAAATAAATCTAATAAAGACGGAATTAAATTGTCGGCATCAACTTGATCCCATTGAGCATGGTTTATTATATTATTTTGATTATTATCTTGATCAGTAAATAATGTCATTTGGTCAAGTCGACCATGTATAGCAATATAGTTTTTATTACCCGCCTTGCCATCTAATCCATCGATATTCTGGGTGATTAAGTTTTTATTGGCTAACCATTCATGAACTACATTTGGTCCATGATTTCTATAGGTGGCAAATCGGTGGTAGTACCAAGCTAAAAACTCTTCTGGCTTGTTCATGTACATGGCGCGAGTTGCCATTTCCATTGGTGTGTAGTTTTTACTGCCAATTGTCCAAAATCCGTCTTGGCCTCTGAAGGTTGGAATACCACTTTCTGCGCTTACGCCAGCACCGGTAATGTATAGGGTATTAATCATAGTTAGCCTAGCTGTTTTTGTTGCTGTTTTTGTGGCTGCAGTTCTGGGTCTAGGTTGGCTGAGCGCTCAGCTTTTACGCTCTGATTGTTCATGTTTAAAGCCATTTGAGGGAAGTCAGATATTAAACTATTAACACCATAGTTTTTAAATTTTTCGATCAAATTTATATCATTAACGGTCCACATACTCACGTGTAAACCCTTTTTTTGTGCTTTGTTAATGTAGTCTTTTTTACCTAATTTTTTATTAAGAACCAGCATTGAGCAGCCTAGTTTTCTAGCGGCTTTTATGCCATTAGGCAGTAGGCTTTCTTGCACATAACCTCGAGGAATATGGGGCAGTGCGTGTTTAAATTCTTTTAAAATGCCTCTGTGTAAGCTTGTAATAGTGACTTTGTCTTGTAAATTATATTGCTCGATTAATTCAGCCATAGGTTGAACAAAAAGAGTGTTTGTTGAGTGTGTTTTAATCTCTAGCTGCCAATGTTTTATATGGGGGCAGGCATTGATAACTTCTTTTAATGTTGGGATACCTTCAGTTGTGCCCTTTAGTAATGTTGCCTTCAATACGCTGGCAGGCGTTTTACTAACTAGTAGAGGGCTGTTTGCTAGACGAGTGAGTATTTCGTCGTGCACGACTATTAACTGATTGTCTGAGCTTAAACGAACGTCTAATTCGAAGTATTCAATACCTTGCTCGACGGCTGAAATAAAACCTTGAAGGCTGTTTTCCATGAAAACGCCTTTAGCACCTCTGTGACCATATACTTGCATGGCAAATACCCTAATTTGTTTGCGCTTTTTTAGTTGCGCTAATCATGTGGTTATTATTTATTAATATAGCTGTGAACACGAATGCTGGGAAGAAAAGGATGGTCTTCAATCACTCTATCACTACGTATTTTTCTTTGTCTTTCTGTTGGTGCCAATAAATCTGGGTCGTTATGTAGCGGTAGTTTTTCATTTTCGCTGGTTTTAAACAAGATAGGAAGAGATACATTCATGGCTTGGCGGCTGGGTGTGGTGTTGTCATCGAAAAACACGTTGGCTCGCATGGTAGGTGCTAAATTTTGAACTTTTGCTAGTGGTGTATTAGCCGATAGCTTATTTAATAAGCTTAGTTGAGTTTGAATATGGTCGCTGGTGGTATCTAAATTTAACAACGCGTCTTGAGCTTGTTTAACCGTTACTTTTTGAATACTACGACCTGATTGATACCAGTTGAACCCGACTCGAATAGGTGTGCGGTCAATTACGGGAATATGTCTCCAGGTTTGTTTGATGTGCAGTCGACTTAAACCGCTATAACGTAAAGCTTCTCGAAGGCTAGGGTGGGAGCTTCCTAACTGGCCTCTAAGTTTTAACCACTGTTGTTTGTTTGTTTTTTGAAGTGCCTTAATTCGATTTTTAAAGGTTTCTTTTTCTTCGTTTATTGCCAATGCCATTACTATTTGGGCATCGGTAGCTGGTATAAGACCAAAGCAGGAGCGTGTTTCTCGGCCGTCTTGTCCATCTTGATACCAGAAGTCTTGAAAGCTATAGCAGGCCTTGTCTAAAGCACTGATTCCTTGCTCAACTTCTAATTCAGTAAGTGGTAGCCACAAAACGGGGTTGCTAGAACGCAGGCTAGAGCATAAATGGTTAGTTTGGCTAACAAGCGCGTCAAAATGCTCGACTAAATTTGATATAGACATATTTATACCGTTATCTATTTTTGTCTATCTTATCTATAAAATGAATCGTTGAACAGTGTTAAGTTGTTATGGTTTAGTGACTGTTGCTGTAAGTCTGCTGTAATTTTAAATATTAAAACTAGCATGTTAAATTTTTATAATATAACTGTGTGTATAGCTGTTTAGATAACACGCATAAAAAAGCCAATCTAAGATTGGCTTTTTTCTTTAACGAATATTATATCTTAAGTTTATTGAAACTGAATCTCGCCAGCATTGAGTTTTTCAATCCACTTTTTAGTTACAGGTTGATATTCGTCTGTTTTAGGTAATAAAACAAACATAGGTTCATCTACCAATGATAAGTCGAATCCTTGCTTTTTTAAGTCACCTTTTTTGTGTTTAAAGGTACCCGTTATTTCAACTTCATGGCTAACACGAATAAACATAGGTACAGCATAAGAGGGCAGTTTTGCCTTAACATGTTCGGCGAATTTTTTAATGTCGAACTTGTTAAGTTCTGTGTTTAATGTAATGGATGCCATGCCTGCACGTCCGTCGGTATGCGGTACCTGTACACCATAAACCACAGATTCAGTAATTTGATCAAATTGGTTTGCTACCTCTTCAACTTCAGTGGTCGCAACATTTTCACCTTTCCATCTAAAGGTATCGCCTAGGCGATCGACAAATGCCACGTGTCCATAACCTTGTTTTTGTACTAGGTCTCCACTGTGGAAATAGCTATCTCCGCTTTTAAATACATTCGTAAGTACTTTACTTATGTTGGCTTTTTTATTGGTATAACCTTCATATGGGCTGCGCTTTGTTACTTCGCCAATTAATAATCCAACTTCGCCTTTTTCAACTGGAATCATAAAGCCTTTATCATCTAAAACTGGTGTGTCTTTTTCTATGTCGTATTCAACGACATTAAAACTTAACGGGCAGTAGCCTGCGGTCATATCCAGATTTAATGCATTTACGAATGCTATATTACATTCACTCGCACCGTATAATTCCATTATGTGATGTATACCAAAGCGTTGTCTGAACTCCATCCATATATCTGGACGCAGGCCGTTTCCACCCATTACTCTTAAGCTATGGTCTTTATCATTATCTTTGGGAGGTTGGTTTAGTAAATAACGACATAGTTCACCTATGTAACAGCACGCAGTGACTTGGTATTTTCTGCAGTCATCCCAAAACCCGCTGGCACTGAACTTTCTTGCTAAAACCATTGTAGCGCCAGCGCCAATAATGCTGGCCCATGCAACGGTTAATGCATTGTTGTGGTAAAGCGGTAGGCATACGTAAAAGTTGTCATCTTTACGTAACCTAAAGGCCGACAGGCCAAATCCACCCATAGCTTTCACCCAGCGAAAATGGGTAAGAATCGACGCTTTTGGTAGCCCGGTGGTTCCTGATGTAAATATATAATAAGCAGGCTGCTTCATTTGAACCAGCTTGGTACTTTCTGGGTTAACTTTAGAACTTGATGTAATGGCAATATTTAGGTCTGTGTAGCCTTCTGGGGCGGCATTATTACTGCCGTCTTGCATGTAAAAGTGCTTGCAAGTGGAGCTTACTGACACATTTTTTCTTATGCTCTCATAGGCGTCTATACATTCTTCGCCAATGACGATCATTTTAGGTTCAACTACGGTAAAGCTGTGCAGTAAAACATCATCACGCTGTGTTGTGTTGATCATGCTGACAATAGCGCCTAGTTTTGTAATGGCTAAGACATTAACTAGGGTCTCGGGGCGGTTTTCCATCATTAAAGAAACTGTATCGCCACTTTTTATACCTAAAGAAGCATAATAGTGGCTGATTTGATTCGCCCACTGATTAAATTCTGAGTAGGTATAACGAGTGTCTTCGTATCGAAGAAAGCATTTATCAGGGTGTTGTTTTGCGCGCCGCTCAAATGTCAGCCCAAGTGAACTGAATTTATCGGCTTTTGCGGTGGCTAAGTAATAAAGTCCCTTAAGAATACGGCCAATATCTGGCACTATACCCATAGTTCCTTTTAATACATTTAGCCCTGTAACGGGTTTAGGATCCATAATTGGAAGCCTCCAAGCATTTTTATAATTATTCGCTTTGGTGGCGCTGGCAGCTAAGGTCTACTATACGTGTTATTGATTGCAATGCATTCGACCGAGCCCGCCATTTATAAAGTTTAATACAGAGGTAAGAAAATATGTTGATGGTAGTTTCACCTGCAAAAACACTAGACTATGAATCTGAATTACCGATCCAAGAGTCAACTCAACCAGAGATGCTTGAGGAGTCACAACAGCTTATTGATCAGCTTAAAAAGTTAACTCCGGCTGATGTAGCCAGTTTGATGAAACTGAGTGATAAGTTAGCCGATTTAAACGTTAATCGTTTTGCCCATTGGAAGCAGCCATTTAACGCTGACAATGCGAGACCTGCGATTTATGCCTTTAAAGGTGATGTATATACAGGTTTAGATGCCTATTCCTTTAATAAAAAACAAATGACATTTGCGCAGAAACATTTACGAATTTTATCTGGTTTATATGGCTTACTAAAACCATTGGATTTGATGCAGCCTTATCGTTTAGAAATGGGCACCAAGTTTGACAATAAAAAAGGGGCTAATTTGTATGAGTTTTGGGGAGATACAATTACCAATAAAATAAATGACAACCTTAAAAAAGGTGAAGTTATTTTAAACTTAGCATCTAACGAATATTTTAAATCGGTTAAAACTAAATCTTTGAAAGGAGAGGTGGTGACACCTGTATTTAAAGATCAAAAAAATGGCAACTATAAAATTATTAGTTTTTATGCGAAAAAAGCCCGTGGAATGATGGCCGCCTACGTTATTAATAATCAAATTAATGATGCTGAGGCGATTAAACAGTTTGATGTGGCGGGATATCGCTTTTCAGAAATACAATCTAAAAATAATGAATGGGTATTTTTACGTGATGAAGCGGATATTTAATTTAGTATGAAATGTTTAAGCGACTTATGAATAATTTATACTTCAGATTAAAAGCAGTTTGTATCAGTATTATTTTGCTTTTATGTTCTAGTCTGGTACTGGCTGCGAATCCTTCACTTGAATGGAAAACCCATGAGAGTGAGCATTTTTTAGTACATTACCCTCATGAGTTAACGCCGCTTGTCTCTAAAGTAGTGACATACTCAGAAAATAGTCATGAAACCTTATCTACTTTTTTTCAATGGACACCCAAAGATAAAACCCATGTGGTTTTATTGGATGACTTTGATCAAAGTAATGGCTATGCCCAACCCATGCCTAATAATACAATTACTTTATTCACTCAGCCGCCTACCGATGGCGAGTTACTGGTTTATGATGATTGGCTAAAAATGCTGATTCATCATGAATATACGCACATTTTACATATAGATAAGGTGTTAGGGTTCCCTAGCTTTTTACGGCGCGTATTTGGTCGTATCTTTTTTACATTCCCTAATGCACTTCATCCAAATTGGTTTACTGAAGGTTTGGCTACGTATCAAGAGAGTATTACAGATGGTCGTACTGGTAGAGGAAACTCTGATTTATTTGAAATAATGATGCGGGCTGAAGTTGAAGCGGGTATTAAAGATTTATCTCGTATTAACACTGTTAATGCACACGACTTTCCACTTAACACGGCCTATTTATATGGCGTGTACTTTTTTAAGTTTATTCGTGATGTTTATGGCGAGCATGCCATTAAGCAGTTACTAGATAATTACAGTAATAATATTATTCCTTATATGGTGGACTCAAACTCGATTTCGGTTACAGGTAAATCATTAAGCCAATTATGGCCTGATTTTAGTCGTTATTTACAAGGTTACTTCGATCCTCAAACTAACAGAATTAATGGCACAAAAGAAACAAATTATAAGGTTTTGAGTGACGCCCATGAAGCTTATGGTTTAATTGCTAAGGGTATTGAAAACGATGTTTGGTATTCGGCAGAAGACAAACAATTAGGTTATCACTTATACAGATACCATTCTGCTAAAGAGCAGTCGATAATTGAACTTAATTCTTTGGCTACTATCGATGTTAATTCTAATGGTGAGCTTGTTATAAGCCAAATAGAATACTGTGGCGACTATTCACAATTTTATGATTTGTATTTATATACTTATAAAAAAGATAAAAAAGCTAACAAAGATAAAAATAAACTTAAAAAAATAACTTCGTGTAGTCGTTATCGTTTGGCTAAATGGATCGATGAAAACCGTATTTTAGCGCTTCGTTATGTAGCAGGAAAACCATTTTTAGATATACTTGATCGTGATGGCCAAGTACTGGAGTCTGTTTGGGAGGGTGATGAAAAAACCGTTTTATCGGCTTTTGATGTATCTGTTATTGAGCCTGGCATGTTAAAAATTGTTGCATCTATTAAGTTTGGGTTAAATTCATGGGGTGCTTATACATTTAATGCTGGTGAGTGGCTTAGCTTAGGTAAAAATCATATAAATCCATCTTACCCAAATATTCAAGGCGATGAGATTGTTTTCATACAGTCTAATAATGGCCAGTCAGAGATCCATAGGATAAATTCTAGCAATGAAACGGTGCGTATTACGCATTCGAAGACAGGAATAAAACAAGCTGTTGAAACTACTAATGGCGATTTAATCGGGCTTAGATACAGTGCCATGGGTTATCAGGTTGTTTCTTTAGAGGGTAAAGCGTATCCAGCCTTTTATATAAACAGTCAACAAGGTTCTAGTGCCGTTTTACAAGACAGTGACTTTGATCCAATTAACCTAACGCATGATAATAATTATTATCCGTATAAGTCACTTATTCCCAGCTATTGGTTTCCTATTTATTTTAACGATGAGTATATTAAGAAAATAGGTGTGTTAACCAGTGGTGCTGATGCGTTAGGTTCGCACCTTTATAACTTTCAAATAAATCAAGAAACTAACACGGATAATACTTTAGTACTTACCGATTATATTTACGATAATCGTTTTTTGCTTGGTTTGAATCAAGACATAGATTTTTTTCAGGAGTTTGGGATTTCCAAGGTTTACAAGTATTCCGAAACTTGGTTTGCAGGTTATGTTGCTCCCTATATTAGTTCGGCTCAACAGTTTTACCCATATATGGCAGTATCTAAGTCAACGAACTTTCTAATAGATGGGCTCAGTAACAGCAGAGTTTCTAATATAGTCACTGATAATTGGCTAGCACTTGGTTTGAATTATTCGAATACCAAAAGTACTCGCTGGTCTGCTGATGCATCTAAAGGTTGGCAAGCAAGAGTGACGTTAGAAAATGCGGATATTTTAGATAACGATCGGTTATACGGGAATGTCCTCAGTATTGATTTAAAGCATTACTTACCAATGTTAAATCGTCATACATTGGCTCAGCGTTTTTTTGTAGGCTACAGCTTGGACAGCAATGCTGTTTTTCAGTTGGGTGGTGCAGAAAGCGATGCCTTTGTGGGACCTGGCATCCAGATTAAGCAGCGGACTTTTCCTTTACGAGGTTTCTCTAAAGGGTTAGCAAACTTAACGGATAGGAATGTTGTATTGCATAGCCTTGAATACCGTTTACCAGTGAATTGGATGGATAAAACTTTTATGGCTCCTCCTATTGGTTTAAATGGTTGGTCGTTACGAGGTTTTGTGGATTCTGGTTCGGCCTGGGAAGACTCTAGCAGTACACAATCTTTTTATACCGGTGTGGGAGCAGAAGTCATTTTTGATACGACTGTTGCTTATTATTTAGGTTTACGTGTTAGAATTGGTGCCGCTGAAGGGCTAGGCTCTGAAGGTGAAAAATCTATTTATATGGAATTAGGAGGTTCGTTTTAATGAATACTAAATATTTAGCTGTTGTGGCTATGTTAGCTTCTGTATTTTTGGCAGGGTGTGCTTCGGCTCCCCAGATGTTAAAAGTCGAGCCAGTGTTGGTGTTAGATAACTTAAAGGGCATTACCATACCTGTTGAGTTAGTGATTTCTGATAAGCGTGAAAATTTAAACTTACTTGGCTATCGAACCGCAAAAAATGAAAGTCAAATAGGGTTTTCTGAATCAGTTGCTAAATCAATGGGAGAGTCTATTCAGGCTGCTCTTATACAGCAGGGTGTGAGAATTTCTACAGACGGTAAGTCGGCTACTCGCTTAGAAGTGCAATTGCATGA
>JAWUVO010000033.1:0-16936 GCA_034112325.1 Bermanella sp.
TTAAAGCAAGTAGATAAACTTTAACTACTTTTCGCTTTCCCAGACCCAGCGTAATATTTCACCAAAATCGTCGTAAACAGGCACTTTTTTATCTTTTTTTACAGTGGCTTTTTTTGCAAGAGCTTTTTGTTTACGATCATCAATCGACTTTAATGCGCCTCTTGCGTCAGTACGTTCCATAGACTTTTCACCAAATAGAACGGGCAGAATGGCTTGAGTCGGATTTTCACGACCACTTACGCCTTGCTGAACTTCATCTACCTTGCCGCCGTCCTTAAAGAATTGATCTACGGCGTTGGTAAGAGATGCGCGTTTTTCAGCTTTGGTGATGATGTGTCTCACTTTCATACCTTTTTATACAGTTCGTTGGGGTCTTGAATTGGGTTACTACTGGTACGTAAACCGTCCTGAGATATTTCATTATAGAAACAATCTCGACGTCCGGTATGGCAGGCCGCGCCTTTTTGATCAACTTTTAATAATAATGTATCGCCATCGCAATCTGTGCTCATGGCCACTAAAGCTTGCTGATTGCCAGAGCTTTCACCTTTGCGCCAATAGCTGTTGCGCGAACGTGACCAGTAGCACACACGGCCTGTTTGCAATGTCTCTTCTATAGATGCTTTATTCATCCAAGCCATCATTAAAACTTCACCGCTATCATGCTGCTGTGCAATAGCTGGTATCAAGCCATCGGTGTTGTACCTTAAAGACTCTAGGCTCTGTGTTAAGTTAGATACGTGGCCTTTGGTACTAGATTCAAGCTGTTTAAAAAAATCACTCATGGGTAGAAATTGCCCCTTTTCCTACGCCTTCAAATGCTTTAACAGTTACACTATGCTGCTCTTCTAAAAATACGTTAGCAATATGGCTAGAAATTTGTTCAACCGTTGTATCTGTATCGATGTCGTAACAGGCTGAGGTTGGTAATGTCAGGCTGAATTTACCTTGTGGCGCGGTATATTGATAATGGTTATGAAGCACACCTTCAATATCTTTACTATTATGTAGGTCTTCACTTGTACCTACGTAGATGTCTTTCCATTTTTTAGACCACTCTTTTTCAAGCTCGGGTTGCCTTGCACCATCGACAAAAATTTCTATTTTAGAGCGATGACCATGGGCAATACGTTGGCAGTTACCATCGTGTTTTTTCAATCCATGGCTGTAGTGATAAAATGCACCACCAATAAGCTCAGTGCTAAGATTCATTTTAAGGTGGTCGATTTGCCCAGGAATGACATTATTTAACTGAGCTTCTAACCAGGTAGAAACAGACGCAATGGTAATTTGTTCGGCATCAATAAAGCAAAAGGCCTGCTCTGGGGCTGTGCAAACTAATTGGCCTCCATGTGGGTGAGGAAAGTACACGGTTGTTAATTGTTCGTGGCGGTTTATTTTCATACCTGACATTTTAGTTGGTACTACTAACCTGTGGTCAATAAACTCATCAAGCCAACTTTTAGCGGTTTTTTTTACGGTACCAAAATCACAAATCATACTTTGCTTATCAAGTTCACCTGTTAATACCATACCTGCAATCCACGATTCACCTACTAATCCGCGCTTTGCGTCTAAATAAGAAACGTCGATATTGGTTAGGTTATCTACAAATAGTTTCACAGGGGCAACTCTTAATAATAAGTACGTTTATTTTATATGATTGTAGTTGGCTTTACATGACTATAGTCAAAAAAAAAGGCAGCCTAAGCTGCCTTTTTACTAACTTAATGGGCTTAACGAGACAAAAGTGGTGAGTATCCGTCAATAAGGCCTTTTGTAGTTATGGCCACAGCGTCGTGCGCGTGTAAGCTTTCTAAATGCTCAACGCGTAACCAGAAGTCATTAAATACTGACTCTTGAGCGTTTAGTGCATTTTTCACTCTGCGTGCGGCATCTTCACAAAACATTAAGTTGTGACCATTTAAGCGGGCAAATTCTTGTTCGTCTTCACGCTTAACTGCTGTTTGTACCGGTGTTTGTAACGCGTCTTCGATTACTTGGATAAGCTCTGTAATTGGAAACTCATCTTGAGAATCGTTTAACTTAACCCAAACTTTGGCTATGCTGCGTTGGCTATGAGGTGTGGCATAAGATCCTCTTTCGCTACGAATCCAAGCTTCAACTTCGACTGTTGAAACCTGTTCTTTGTCAGCAAAGTCAGCATGAAAAGCTTCTTGGATTAATTGACGAGCCAGTGCGGCAGAGCAAGGGCAAGTAGAAGAGTAAGGAACATTAATGCCCAGTTCTAAATCTACTTTACCATCTTTTAGTGTCGCTTTAATTTCAGTTGGATAATCTTTCCAACCAGAAAATTGGCTTTTAAGCGCTTTGCGTTTAATTACATAATCAAATTCAAAGTTCAAGCTAGCTTGATCACTTATATCTTCATGGCTGTCTAGCATGTGACCAAGAAATTCGCGCAAATTTTTAGCGGTTAATATCTGATTTTCTGAAAACTCTGCAAGCAGTAAATAAAGTCGAGACATATGAATGCCCTTAACTTCAGGTTTGCAAAGATTCACATAGGTTTGAACAAACGCATTGACCTTGTTTTCACCAAGGTCTTTATCGTTTACTACCATAGGAAGGGCAATGCGATTCATGCCTACCCAGTTTAATGTGCCATTGATTTTTGGAGCTTGGCTTGAAGCTACATCTGGCATTTCGCTAAGACGTTTCTCAGTCATAAAAACTATTCTTTGTCCTGGTGCCCTAACAAAGGCACTGCGTAAAATTAAGCACGCTATATTATCTCAAACGCCTGTTTGAAACAATAAAGTCCGAGTAATTAGCTGGGAATTAGCGACTAAATAGATAGAACGCATTGTTCCGTTTACCTACCTAAAGTACCTATACATAAAGGTATTTATACTTTCTCTTGAATAAGTTCAATGGCATAACCGTCAGGGTCTTTCACAAAAGCGATTTGTGTGGACCCACCTTTAACTGGTCCAGGCTCTCTAGATATGACCCCGCCAGCTTGTTTTATAGTCTCACAGGTAGCGTAGATGTCGGTACAGCCAATAGCAATATGGCCGTATGCGTTACCTAGATCGTATTCATTAGTATCCCAATTGTAGGTTAGCTCAATGACGGCTTCTTCACTTTCATTTCCATAACCCAAAAATGCAAGAGTGTAGCGGTACTGTTGGTTATCGTTTTTACGGATTAAATTCATTCCAAGAACATGAGTGTAAAATTCAATAGAGCGGTCTAAATTAGCCACTCTTAACATGGTGTGGAGGATGCGCATATTTCTGCCTTAATTATTAGTGCTTGTGCGTTGTTTGAATTTGATAATGTTTTACTGGTAATCGTACCATCTTATTGACGCTAAATTTTTCGTCTTATTCGTAAACCTTTTTTCCGTATTCGCATAAGTCTTCAATCATGCAGCTGCCACACTTGGGTTTTCTTGCTACGCAGACGTAACGACCATGAAGGATTAGCCAGTGATGTGCGTCCATTAAAAACTCTTCAGGGATAAGGCGGATCAATCTTTTTTCAACTTCTAAAACGTCTTTTCCGTGAGCAATTTTAGTTCGATTTCCCACTCTAAATATATGGGTGTCTACGGCCATGGCAATTTGTTTAAACGCAGTATTCAACACCACATTAGCGGTTTTTCGGCCGACACCTGGAAGCTCTTCCAGTTCTTCGCGTGTTTGTGGTACCACACTGTTGTGTTTATCTATTAAGATTTTACACATTTTAATAACGTGTTTGGCTTTACTATTAAATAAGCCAATTGTTTTTATATATTGTTTAAGGCCTTCTTCTCCAAGGTCATAAATAGCCTGTGGAGTGTTTGCGATAGGAAATAGCTTTCTGGTGGCTTTGTTTACACTAACGTCGGTGGCTTGAGCGGACAGGGCAACGGCTACGACTAATTCAAATGGTGATGAAAACTCTAATTCAGTTTCAGGGTTTGGGTTTTCGTTTCGAAGGCGAGTGAAAATCTCTGTACGCTTAGCTCGGTTCATATTGTTTGTTGCCTGAATAAATTTAAAAAATCGACGGAGTCATTAGCCCGTCGATTTAATGTCGCTAAACTAGGTTATTTTACCCGTTACTCGAACGCGTTTTGTACCTGCTACGATAGGATCTTTTTTACGATCCTCTATATCTTTAATTTTTGCATCTATAATATTCTTCATTGCAATTATTAATCCCATTCCAACAAAAGCACCTGGTGGAAGAATAGCAAAGAGAAAGTCGGGGTAGTCATTAAATAATGTGATTTTCCAAGATTTAGCCGACTCACCAAACAGTAATTCCATATTGCTAAATAAAGTGCCTTGGCCAATTATTTCACGCATAGCACCTAATAAAACCAATACAACGGCAAATCCCATTGCCATCATGAAGCCGTCTAACATAGATGGTAATACCGGATTTTTAGCGGCAAACGCATCGGCACGCCCAAGAATGGCGCAGTTAGTTACGATTAATGGAATAAATATTCCAAGTACGGTGTACAACTCATATGTATAGGCTTGCATGAGCAGCTCGGTACACGTTACGTACGAGGCAATAATCATTACAAAAGCTGGCAGACGAACTGCGGTGGGCACGTAGTTTCTAACTAAAGAAACGGCCATGTTTGAACCAACTAAAACCAGCATAGTAGCCAGTCCAAGACCTAGTGCGTTTACCACAGTACCTGTTACAGCTAGTAATGGACAAAGTCCTAATAACTGAACCAGTGCGGGATTGTTGGTCCAAAGCCCGTCTTTGGTTATTTGTGATAGAGATTTAGTACTCATTTATTTGCTCTCCAAAGTTTCATTTTGGCTAGCAGCTAAGTCTGCATCACGTTTAAGTTGAAATAATGTTTCTGAGTTATCACGATAAAACAGCAAAACATTTTTAACTGCATTTACCACGGCTCTGGGAGTAATAGTTGCGCCAGTAAATTGATCAAATTCACCACCATCTTTTTTCACTTTCCAATTGTCTACAGAGGGAGAGGTTAAAGACTTACCTTCAAAGCTAAATACCCAGTCTGATTTTTTTACGTCTATTTTATCGCCTAGCCCAGGTGTTTCTTTATGATCAACTATGCGCACTCCAGATAATGAACCGTCTCTCTTTACACCAATTAATAGTTTAATGGCTGTCGTGTAGCCATCAGGAGCTACTGTTGGAAAAATAAGCGTATGAATTTTTTGTTGTTTTTTGGCAAAATAAACTTTGCTACTGTTATCAAGAGGGCCTAATAATTCTATGTTAGTCAGTTGTTTTATAGTTAAAGTGTCTAACTTTAAAGTATCGTTTAGTAGGTCGTTGTCCAGTGTATTTTCTGGGGTGATCTGGTACAGCGCTTTGGCTTCAGCTTCGGCAATATTATCAGCAATTTTTGATGACGTTGTTTGCTGAGTTAATGCAATCACGCCTGCAGTAATAAATGCAAAGATGGCTAACCCAGTAGCGTTTTTTACTACAGATTGAGTAAGACTAAGTTCGGTTTCTGAATTGTTTGGTGAATCGCTCATATTTGTCAGCCTATTTTTTAGCAGCAAGGCCGCGCTTAGGCTGGTTGTGGCCATAAGTGCGGGGCTGAGTATATTGGTCAATAAAGGGTGCAGCAAAGTTCATTAGTAAAACCGCGAATGCAACAGCGTCTGGATAAGCGCCCCAAGTACGAATAACAAAGATGAATATACCTATACCAGCGCCATAAATTATTTTTCCAAGTGGAGTAGTTGAGGCGCTTACTGGGTCTGTTGCTATAAAAAATGCTCCAACCATAGTGGCACCTGCCAGCAAGTGCATCGTTGTAGGAACATAGCTATCAGTATCCCAGCCAAAAATTAAACTACATAATGTAAGAGCTATTAAAAGACTGGCAGGAATATGCCACGTATAGATCTTTTTCCAAATTAGAAATATCCCACCTAATAAAAATGCAGCACTCACCCATTCCCAGCCTAAAACAAAGCTGCTTTGATCGGTGCCTTTGAATAATGGGTTTTGGTAAATTTCAGTGGCAGTAGCAATTGCCACTTGGTGCTTGTATTCGTCTAAAGGCGTGGCCGCCGTTATGGCGTCCATAGTCTCTCTTGATGAAAAAATAACCTGCATTGCGTCTGCAAAAGATATGCTGGCTGTCATCAGTTCAGCGGGTGCGCTCCATGATGTTGTCATGGGAACCGGAAAGCTTATTAATACTAATGCAAAGCCAACCATTGCAGGGTTAAATGGATTTTGCCCCAAACCTCCGTATAAATGTTTGGCAACCACTATAGAAAATGCGCTGGCAATTATAGTTACCCAATAAGGTGCATAGGGTGGCAGTGACACCGCCAAAAGAACCGCTGTTAATAACGCGCTGTAATCTTTTAGGTAAAATAGAATGGGGCGCTTGCGAGCTTTCATAACGGCCGCTTCGCAAATTAATGCTGTGCTTGCTGCAATTGCAATTTGGATTAAATGCCCTGGTCCAAAAAAATAAGTCAGTGCAATAATACCAGGGGTCATGGCGGCCAATACCCATAGCATTACATGGCTGGTGCTAAGCGCTCTGGTGGTATGAGGAGAGCTAATATTAAGTAGCTTCATTTATTTAGCTTCCTCTGATTGCTGGGTAAATTCTTCTAAGGCTTGTTTAGCATCAACTAGCTTGGCTTGCTGTTTGTCTAGGCCAGTTTGAAAAGCGACTATTGTGTCTAATTCTTGTTCTTTGGCCATGTTATAACGTTCAGCGGCTTTATCTACACGGGTCTGTGCTGCCAGCACTTTTTGTTTTAATGCTTCAATTTCATCAGCTACAGATTTATTAGGGATGTCTACTGCTGCGCTTAATAATGAGCTGGCTACTTTTACATTGGCTGCATCTTGTGGTTTTTTACCAGAAGCTAATGCCGTGGCCGCATCTTTCATTTTGGCTTTAGCTTTTTCTAATGCGCCTTCCATCAGTTCTATTTTACTGCTGTCAATTTGTTCGGCCGCTTGTAATACAGATATCTTTTCTTTGGTTTTAGTCACTGCCGTTTTCGCTGCGTCGAATTTCTTTTGCAATAATTCTAAATCAGCAGTTGGGGTGGTTTGGTCAGATGCGGGAACCATTGCTTTCTTTTCAGCCTGTTTTTTTGCGGCAGCGTCTGCACGGGCAGCACGCTTGGCTTCTTTTTCGGCTTGCTCTCGTTCTTGACGAGCAAGGCGTGTTTCAAATCGAATTTTAGCGCGGTCGCTTTTTAGTTTGTCGGCGTGGGCTTGTTTAATTTCGCCCTTAGCAAATCGATAGTACTGAACTAATGGGATATTACTTGGGCATACATAAGAGCAGGCACCGCATTCTATGCAGTCTGCAATGTTGTGATTTTCGGCTTGCTCAAGGTTGCTACTTTTTGCAAACCAATAAAGTTGTTGCGGTAATAATTGCGCAGGACAAGCCTCGGTGCACATTCCACAGCGAATACACGCTTGCTCCATGGCAGGGTCAGGTAGCTCATGTTGGGTGGCCGCGATAATACAGTTGCTGGCCTTTACGATAGGCGTTTGAATTTGATCTATGGTAAAGCCCATCATTGGGCCGCCCATTACTAGCCGACTAGTATTGGCTATATTGGTGTTACTAATTTTTAATAGGTGCTCAACAGGCGTTCCAATAAGAACGTGGTAATTTTTTGGTGTCGGGCAGGCGTTGCCAGTTAAGGTAGTAATTCGGCTTATTAAAGGTTGACCGTGAATAACCGCATTGTGGATAGCAAAAGCCGTACCTGTGTTGTGACAAACAATGCCTAATTCAGAAGGGTAACCACCACTTGGAACTTCTTTGCCAGTTAGAATTTGAATCAGTTGTTTTTCACCGCCCGACGGATACTTGGTTGGAATGGTGATCACTTTAATTGCCACGTTGCCCAAGTCGGACAGGGCTTTGTTAACAGCCTCGATGGCTTTTGGCTTGTTATCTTCAATGCCAAATAAAATTGTTTTAGGTTTTAGTATATGAGCCAGAATCGAAATGCCACTAATGACTTCTATGGCATGCTCTTGCATGAGCATGTCGTCGGCTGTGATGTAAGGTTCACATTCGGCTGCATTCAATATTAAGGTTTCAATGCTTCCTGTTGCAGCCGAAGCCTTAACATGGGTAGGAAATCCTGCGCCGCCCATGCCCACAATTCCAGCCTGCTGTATTGTATGTAATAGGGTGTCAGGGCTCACATTTGAGTAGTCTTGGATGCCTGCGCATTCAACCCAAGTGTCTTGCTGATCGGGTGTAAGTTGTATGCATGGTCCGGTCAAACCAGACTGGTGAGCAATGGACATATCACCAATTGCAGTAATCTTTCCAGAGGTAGGGGCGTGTAGGTTTGCGCTGACAAAACCTTGTGAGCTGGCGATTAACTGTCCTTTAAGTACCGTGTCACCTACGTTTACCAGCGAAATAGATTGTGCACCAATATGTTGTGATAAAGGTAATATTAAGATTTCTGGTATTCCAGCATCCGCTATTGGGCTGCTGGTACTTTGTACTTTATTTTGTGCTGGATGGATGCCGCCGGCAAAATCATGAAGTTGGAATTGGGTATTCATTAAGCCGCTTTCCCTTCATTTAATGGGTGTGTTTGATTAGCGTCGGTAGCAATAATTTGATCTGGTTTATCCCAGTGCCATTCTTGCAGTCCAGTATTAACCGGCACCATGTCTATGCAATCGACAGGGCAAGGGTCTAGGCATAAATCACAGCCTGTGCACTCTGACTCAATGACGGTATGCATTTGCTTTGCGGCACCTAAAATGGCGTCTACAGGGCAGGCTTGTATACACTTGGTGCAACCAATGCACTCGTCTTCCCGAATAACAGCTACCATAACCGACTCTTTTTCAGTGCCGTGCTCTGCATCTAGTGGTTCGGGTTCTACTCCTAATAAGTCGGCTATAGCGAGAATGGTAGATTCTCCACCGGGAGGGCATTTGTTAATGCCTGCGGTGCCGTTAGCAATAGCTTCTGCATATGGAGAGCAGCCGGGATAACTGCATTGCCCACATTGGGTCTGAGGCAATAGTGCATCAATTTGTTCGACTAAAGGGTTGCCTTCAACTTTAAAACGAATGGAGGCAAAACCAAGAATCGCTCCAAAAATTAGGCTCAGTACCACAAGGGCGCTTATGGCAATAATTATTCCAGACATTTCCATCTTGCAGCTCCCTTAAATTGACACTAGGCCGGTAAAGCCCATGAAAGCCAGTGACATTAAGCCTGCAGTGATCATAGCAATGGCACTTCCTTGAAACGCTTTTGGTACATCGGCAACGGTTATGCGTTCACGCATAGCAGAAAACAGTATAAGAACCAAAGAGAAGCCTATAGCCGCACCAAATCCGTAAAGGATTGACTCCATGAAGCCATTTTCACGTTTGATATTAAGCAAGGCCACGCCTAGAACAGCGCAGTTAGTGGTAATGAGGGGTAAAAATATGCCCAGTACTCGATATAACAAAGGACTTGTTTTACGAATGGCCATTTCAGTAAAACCAACCACAACCGCAATTACCATAATAAAAGAGATGGTTTTAAGATATTCAATCTCTAACGGGATCAGTAGGTATTCATAAACAAGGTAAGAGCTTAACGAGGCCAGTGTTAATACAAATGTGGTGGCAGCTGACATGCCTATGGCTGTTTCAAGCTTATTAGACACCCCCATAAAAGGGCAGAGTCCTAAAAACTGAACTAATACAAAGTTATTAACCAGAATGGTGGAAACCAGAATCAAGATGTAATCGGCCATGGGATTTCTCTAATTCAATAATTGTTACCCTATCTAATCTTTAAAAGTAGCAAAAAGCGCTGTAAAACAGATTATATGGGCAGTTTAGGGCGGGTATTATCCTAGAACTGGTGCCTACGCACAAGCTGGGGTGCTACTGCTACGACGGATATTAATAATATTTATTATAGATAAAATCGATAATAGAGTCTTTATGTATAAATTTACTAGGATAAGGAGGTGACCTAAATTAGGCGCGTCACTGTATTAAGGCTTAACCCACGGACCTGCTTTTATTAATGGAGCTGAATCTATTATGGCTTGAATGATTGTTGGAGGAGTAGCGTTGGGCGTGACGAGATAATTCACCACTGGCTCAGATTGTTTAATAATTACGAATTCAGATTGTAATTTTTTAGACAGTTTGTTGAATGCTAGTGTGTTGGTCGAGCCAAATTTAGCCTCATTATTTAGTAGTTTGGTGATTATCTGTTCGTGGGAGTTGCTAGAATTAATAATGTCCTTGTCGAATATTCCAAGCGCTGACATCTCTTGCTTTAAAAAGTTATAAGAAGAAGAATATTTACCGGGTGTTAAAATTGGTTGATCTTTGAGGGCAAACATATCGTTTTCATTAGTGTTTTGTCTTTTTGCAATAATGATAGATCTGAAACCATTCTTTGGGTTCATGTACTTAAGTAAAACATTTGTTTTAACCGATTTAATAACGTCTAGTAAACTTTCAGGAATAATTGTGATTGTATAATCATTGTTAAGTAATCTAGCTAGGTACTCATCATCGTTATTATTGGTTGTTATTAGTAGATTACATCCCGTCTTTGTTTGTATGCTTTTATGAAAGTCGGCAAGGTATAGGTTGATAAATGTCTGAGTATAGTAAGGAGTGTAAGATGCTCGAAAAGTACAAGCGGCAGTTGTCACATCTTTAGCTGGATTAGCCAAGGTGTTGGCAGTGGCGATAAGACATATTAATAATACTAAGTTTGTTAACTTCATTGTTCTCATGTCGTTATTGTAAGTTGTATGTGCCAGTGCAATAAAAAGTAAAGGCTTAGCTCTCTAACTAATTGACTATATTAGCTAATTGACCTTATTAGCTAATTCACCAGATTAACTAAATACCAAGTTAATATGAAGTCAGAGAGTGCCTTTATTTAAATAATTACATAACTCGCATACCGGGTTGAGCACCTTCATGAGGTTCTAATAACCATATCTGGTCGCCACCTGGTCCAGCGGCCAACACCATGCCTTCCGAAATACCAAACTTCATTTTACGTGGTTTTAAATTGGCAACCATTACAGTGTGCTTGCCTATCAGGTCTTCTGGTTTGTAGGCCGACTTTATGCCAGATAATACATTACGTGTTTTGCCTTCGCCTATGTCTAGTGTCAGCTGAAGTAACTTGCCAGCACCTTTAACGTGTTCGGCATGTACAATTTTAGCGATGCGTAAGTCAACTTTGGCAAAATCATCAAACTCAATTTCATCGGCTAAAGGTTCGCTTAAGCCTGAAGCAGCTGAAGGATTTTCTAATTCTGTAGCCGCCGCGTCAGCTTCTGCATCGGCTTTTTCTTTTTCTACAATGGCATCTACTTTATCTTTGTCTATGCGATTCATTAACGGTTTAAACTTGTTAATGGCGTGATCGGTAAGTGGTGTTAAGCGCGAATCCCAATTTAGGCTTTCTACATTCAAAAATGCAATTGTATTGGCACTCATATCCGGCAACACCGGAGTTAGGTAAACCATCAATTGATGGAAAAAGTTAACGCCTAAAGAGCAGATACCTAGTACTTCGGCTTCTTTACCTTCTTGCTTGGCCAGTGCCCAAGGCTCTTTTTCATGGATGTATTCATTGGCTTGGTCGGCCAAGGCAATAATTTCGCGAATGGCTTTACCAAATTCACGGTTTTCGTAGTACTGAGCAATCTCGTCGCCTTTGTCGATAAAGCTTTGCATTAATTCTGGCTCAGGTAATTGTGCCGCTAATACGCCGCCTGACTTTTTAACAAAACCTGCACAACGTGATGCAATATTAATGACCTTACCAACTAAGTCTGAATTTACTCGTTGAGCAAAGTCCTCTAAATTTAAGTCGAAGTCGTCTACTTTGTTGTTCAGTTTGGCTGCGTAGTAATAACGTAGGTATTCAGGTTGTAGGTGGTCTAAGTAAGTGCGGGCTTTAATAAACGTGCCGCGAGACTTTGACATTTTAGCGCCATTGACGGTCACATAGCCATGTGCCCAAACTGCGCTTGGTGTGCGGTAGTTTGCGCTGTGTAGCATGGCAGGCCAAAATAAGGCGTGAAAGTTGATAATGTCTTTGCCAATAAAGTGGTAAACCTCAGCGTCGCTGTCGGCTTTCCAGTAATCATCGAATACTAGATCGTTTTCAGGTTTATCACATAGCTGTTTAAAGCTGGCCATGTAGCCTATAGGCGCGTCTAACCAAACGTAAAAGTATTTACCCGGTGCGTCTGGGATCTCAAATCCAAAGTAAGGGCCATCACGACTGATGTCCCATTCTCTTAAATCGTTGTCTAGCCATTCAGCTAATTTGTTAGCTACTTCGGTCTGCAAGGTTCCAGAACGGGTCCATGTTTTTAAGAACTCCTGAAATTCAGGTAGTTTGAAAAAATAATGCTCAGATTCTTTTTCTACAGGTGTGGCACCCGACATAACAGACTTTGGATTAATTAATTCAGAGGCATTGTAGGTGGCGCCGCAGTTTTCACAGTTGTCGCCGTACTGGTCAGGTGTTTTACATTTAGGGCAGTCACCTTTTACATAGCGGTCGGCCAAAAACATTTCTTTTTCTGGATCGAACAATTGTTTGATGCCGCGTACGTTAATGTGTCCGTTTTCTTTTAAACGATTGTAAATGTTAGTTGATAATTCACGGTTTTCTTCGCTGTGGGTTGAACCAAAATTATCGAAATTGATTAAAAATTCGCCAAAATCTTTTTCATGTTCAGCTTGTACTCGTGCAATTTGCTCTTCAGGTGTAATACCTTCTTTTTGAGCGCGTAACATAATGGCTGTGCCGTGTGCGTCGTCGGCACAAACGTATGTACAGCGATGGCCTCTAGACTGCTGAAAGCGAACCCATATATCGGTTTGAATGTATTCCAGCATGTGGCCTAAATGAATAGGGCCATTGGCGTAAGGAAGTGCGCTGGTTACAAGGATCCGACGGGTAGACATAAGCTGAGTTCTCAGGGTAAATCAGTTAAATATAATAGCGGCGCATAATAGCAGGAAATACTAAGAGTCTGTAGTGGTGGCAAGTTGAAAACGAGTCGCCTGATATAAGCCGGCGACCGATTATGATACTTAAGCTTACTTTTGAAGGAAAACTAACACACCAGCAGCCAATGATAGGCAACCATTTACAAGGTTGTCGTATTTAAAGCTAAGGTCAGCTACTTCCATTAAACCGTTTAATACTAAGAACGCGCCTAGTACGGCAATCCATAATTTCATTGGTGAATCCTTTTTGGTATTTTTATTGAGTTGATAGGGTATTACCCTAGCGGCCGAATGTCTATCTTGTGGTAAGCCGTGACCCCAGCACTTTAAAAATGTAAAATCCAACCCCATTAACAGGGCATAGAACTGTCCTTAATGTATTTTTGTAGAGATTATTATGTCAGACCAGCTACGTAACCAAGTGGAAGATGCTGTTAGGGGTTATCACGACCCTTACCTAAACTGCGATTTGTTCGCTGCTAACGCGGTTAAGAGCATTGAAATTGATGGCGGCGCAGTAAAGGTTGAGTTATTTTTATCTTATCCTAGTGAATTTTTAAAAGGTGGGGTTTGTCAGATTCTTGAGCACACTATAGATAATATAGAGGGTGTTGATAGTGTAGTTGTGACCCTAGATTGGGCAGTTTCGCCTCATAAAGCCCATGAGAACTTAGCCAGTATTAAAAATGTTAAAAATATTATTGCGGTAGCGTCTGGTAAAGGTGGTGTTGGTAAATCTACAACCTCGGTAAATCTTGCATTAGCATTAGCTGCAGAGGGGGCCAAGGTAGGTATTTTAGATGCAGATATTTATGGGCCGTCTTTAGGCATGATGTTAGGTGTTGCTGAAGGCACGCGTCCTGAAACAGTAGAAGAGAAATACTTTAAGCCTATTGTAGCGCAAGGGATTCAGTCTATGTCTATGGCTTACCTGATTAATGAGAACACTCCAATGGTATGGCGCGGCCCTATGGTGAGTGGTGCGTTGCAGCAGCTAATAACACAAACTCTATGGGATGACTTAGATTACCTAATTGTTGATATGCCACCAGGTACCGGCGACATTCAGTTAACGTTAGCGCAAAAAGTACCTGTATCGGCATCTGTTGTTGTCACTACTCCTCAAGACATTGCGTTACTTGATGCTAAAAAAGGTATTGAGATGTTCCGAAAGGTGAATATTCCTGTGTTAGGTGTGATTGAGAATATGTCGATGCATATATGCAGTAACTGTAATCATGTGGAGCATATTTTTGGTGAGGGCGGTGCTGATAAAATTGCAAAACAATTTAATACGCGTTTATTAGGCTCATTGCCACTTTCTACCTATATAAGATCGCAGTCTGACAAGGGTGTTCCGGTTGTAGCCGACGACCCTGAATGTGATGTGTCTATGATGTACCGTCAAACAGCACGTAACCTTGCCGCAGCATTAAGTGTGCTTGGTAATGATGTGGTGCCAGATATTCAGATCTCTGACGATTAATATTGTTATTGGCAGCTAAAGGTACGTTTTAATAAAGGAGTATCCTTAATTGGACCTCCTTTTTTTATGGCTTAATTAAATGATATTAGGATCAGCTTTAAAGTTGAGTCCAGCTTGTTACTTGATCTCTAAAATCTTGTTTGGCTTTTTTAGGAAAGGGCATGTGTAGATAAAAGCTTGGCCAATTGTTACATCTAGACAGAATGTCTTTTATGGCTTCGTAGCTGCCAGTAGCGGTAATAAAAGTTTGTATTAGCTGTTTTTCATCATCCGATAACGTTTTAAAGTTAGCGTGTATATTTTTCTGGTTATTAAAAAATTCTACACTACTTTTTTCAACAGCTTTACCTTGTTCAGATAAGCCTTTTATTACTAGTGTCGAGAATGTGCCACTGGCCTTATCTAATTTTTTGCCGCTTCTAATGGCTTTAAAGTTATTTTTATTCCAAAAACTATTCACATCATTTGTGTCAGCATAACTTGAGCCTAGGTAGTCGATATTTTGCTGGGTTAATTTTGTAGTTATAAAACTTAATAGCTTTGATGCTAAGTTTTTATTTTGTACGTTCGCCAGTGTCGCGATGCGAATAATTCTGGCGCCAGTTAATAGAAGAGCCAACTTTTGATTCATGTGAAGTGTCAGTACTTGAGGAATTAAATGTCCTTGTGGCCTACGAACCCCTTTATTAATACTGTCTATTAACGCGTGTTCGGTGTTATCTAAACCACCTTCAAAACAAACAAGACATGCCGATGCTAAATACAGCTGATTATTTGCAGTTATAAAAGCACAATAAATAGCCATTCCATCAGCGTCTAATAAATCTCTTATATCACTAGGCCGGGTTTGATAATGCGCTTGTACCAGTAAAGCAAATAACTCCTCAAGCAAGGCAGGGTTGTCAGCTAGCTCTTGCTGAGAAACTTGTCGGCATTGCGCGTGCTCAGTTTGCTGAGGACTAAACTGATTGCTAATCCCTTTAGGTTCGCAATTGAGTGCAAAGCTTTCAAACATGATTTGTTCAAGTGGGTCGTTATCAGCGTAGCGAATAGGGGTAGTTAAGTAATGCTGGTGGATGTTACTTGATAGCGTTTTTAAATAGTTAATAAAACGTATTTGAAAGCCTTTTCCTGTGCCTTCGTAGCCGTGAGTGGTTGTAGCAAATACTATTGTCTTAAAGTGACAGGCCCAAGACATAAGTTGCGGTAGGGGAAGGCTTGCAGCCTCGTCGACTAAAAGTATGTCGGTTGCTTTAACGTGATTTTTTACATTTTCAGGTGCTATAAATTGAATGTCGTGGCCAATGTTGGTCACCTGTATAACGGATTGAATAGCTGACTTGTTTGGAGCGGTTATATAATAGTTTATACCGTTATCTTTTATCGCGTCGATACTACAATCGATAGTTTTAGCTTTAGAAATGAGCAGGTTAATCAGGTGACCCAGTAGGTGGGATTTGCCGCGACCTCGATCAGCTTGGATGATATGAAATACGGGTTCATGGCCATTTTTAGTCCCGTCTATAGACCTGCTATTGTGTATTTGTGTATTTATATCTTTAAGAATCTGCTGCTGTTGATCTGTTAGTTGCTTAAGTACCAGGGGCTTTGTGGTTAACGACTTATCTGTTGTTTTTGATTCATTTAATTTATTTGCTTCGATTAAGTTGCTGGCTGTAGTAGCGACTAGAGGTTTGCCTTGCCCAAGACTGATTTCTACATGTTCATTTACAATATTAATGCACACAGCTTGATTCTTTAGGCTGGTATTTATAAAACGATTAATTGTATTTGGACTGCTGGCAGGCTGTAAAAATCCATGAGCGGTTCTTTTGCTTGCAAAGTCATCTGCGGTGTTAGGCCATCGCTTTATCGGTGGACAAACAATAAATAAAAACCCGCTGGGACGAATAGTCCCTGCAATGGCGGTTAATGCATCGGGGTAAAAGCCTTGGCTGCAGTCAATTATTGCGTTTTCACAGTCAAAGCCCAACAGGGTGTTAGGTTTGTCTGGCCGGCATAACTTGATATTGATGTTTGTTATGGCTGAGTTTGTGTTAGACAGGGCATTTTCTAACTGACTGTGTTTAGGTGTGACTACAGGCATTGTATTTAATGCAGTTATGGCCGGTGCAGAGTTGGCTATTTTTTGTCGGTTTACGTAGTCACCAATAAACTCCCAAGCACAAACTGTCTGGGCCGACATTAGAATTACTTGTCTGTGTCCCACATCTGAATTGGCTTGGCTTAACCGCCTCAGCTGCTCAAATATAGCAATACGTTCGATTTGTAAGGGGTTGGATGTCATTTGAGCGTTATTAAACCCATCATTTTCTGTTAGAATCCTGCCAATTGTATCTATTTATCAACACAAAGTGTTAAGGGTTTACATGCGTTTAAGTGATGGCGATATTGAGTCGGCGCTAGAAAGTGGCCATATCAAGCTTACACCAC